>CBDUPD010000163.1:0-6003 GCA_965368985.1 uncultured Spongiibacteraceae bacterium
CTTGGTCATGAGTTCAAAATGATTGATGTACCCTATAGTTGGTTACCTGAAGGCTTTCGTGCCACCCCACCACAACTGCTCTACCGTAACCACGGAGTAATGTGCCTTGAAAAGATAAAAACACAACTTGGCTATAAAGATATTGTTACACCACAGGAAGGCATTGAGCGAACCGTAAAATGGTATCTCGATAATCCGATAGAAAATGGTGGCGAAGCAGAATTAAATCTTGGTGACCCCTATGATTATGCTTATGAAGATGCTTTTATCGCAGCCTATAAAGCACAAACCGAATCATTCAAGGCCATTGAAAAAGAACTTGATCGTAAAGCTGTCATCTGGAAACATCCATATCAATAAATACAAATAACAGGAACCTATCTCGTTGATTACCTGCAGATATCTGTTAATACAGTTACTACTGATATCTATCGGGCTTTTTACCGGTGCTGTTATTGCCGAAGCAGAAAAATCACCTGCTGAACCTGCAACGTCTGACACCATTGAAGAAGTGATTGTTTCTGGCACAAAACGTCAAGACCCAACTATCATGAATGAAGAAACTGAAAAACTCTTCAGTGTAGCTGGCGCCGCAGATGACCCACTACAATCCATCTATTCATTTCCCGGTGTAACCCTTGGTGAAGATGGCGAACCTGTAATCAGGGGTTCCTCTCCACGAGACAATGCCTTCTATATTGATATGATTCCAGCTCGCTATCTGTTCCATATTTTTGGCAACAGTATATTAAATAAAAACCTGATTCAAAACTTTGAACTCTACCCATCAGCCTTTCCCAGCCAGTTTGGTAATGCCACTGGTGGTGTTATCGACGTCAGGTTACGAGAACCTAAAAACCAGGCATTCACTACCACATTCAACTGGAGCTTTCTGATAACCGGAATTATGGTAGAAAGTGCTATTACTGAAAACCAGGCTTTTTACGGTTCTTATCGTCGTAGTTTAATCGACCTGTTCTTTGATAGATTTTACTCAGACGAAGAAGAGGAAGAAAGTAAAAAAGAAGAAGGTATCTCAATAGGAGAATTCCCGGTTGCGGAAGACTATCAATTTAAATATGTCTGGAACCCTGACAACCAAAACAGCTTGTCGATTGTTGCTGCCGGCGCAAGTGATGATCTTGAAATTACCTTTTATGAAAACCACGATGAAGTAGCACGTGATCCCGACCTTGCTGGCGCTTTAGGCTTTGACCAGGGTTTTGATAGTCAGGGAATCATCTGGGATTTGTTAGCAGAAGATCTGGACAAAGAGCTTCACACACGCATTACACACAGCCGCGATTATTTTGATCTGATTTATGGCGTAAACCAAAGCATTTTAACAACATCTGAACGCTATATAGTGAGATCTGATTACACACAACACCTACTTAATTCACACTGGTTAACTATTGGCTTCAACCATGAAAGAAGCTCTTACAACATCAATTTTAATGCCAAGATCCCATCCTGCTCGGAATTTGAAACAGACTGCCCAACGATTGATATCGATTACAAACAGTATGATGATAAAATTACGGTTAACACCGACAGTATTTTCCTTGAAGACAGTTTTCCACTTAATGAACAGCTTTGGTTAACGCTAGGCCTGCATTATTCAACTGATGATTACCTGCACGAACAACGAACAGAGCCTCGATTACAAATTGAATATCTATTTACACCAAATTGGTCTACCCACTTCGCCACAGGCCAATATTCCCAATTGCCTGAGCTGGACAAAATGCTACCCGTCATTGGCAATCCCGATTTAACTACTGAAAAAGCCGATCACTATGTATGGGGGTTAGAGCAACAACTTAAAGAAGGCTGGAGCTGGAAAACCGATATTTATTATAAAGATAAATATGATGTTGTTATTAGCATAAACGACCCTGATGATCCTGATTTCGGCCTCAACTATAACAATGAAGCCGAAGGCAAAGCCTATGGCCTTGAGCTTATTATTAATAAGAACATGACAGATAAATGGTACGGATGGTTAGCCATAAGTCTTAGTAAAGTAGAACAAACAAGCTTGAGAACTGGTGAAACCACGCCCTTTGAATACGACAAGCCTATCATGTTAGACCTTATACTTAACCGCCAGCTAACCGAACGCTGGATGGTCGGCATAAAATGGACTATCGAAAGTGGCGCATTGTATACACCCATCGTTGATCTTAAACCTAATGAAGACGACCCCGAAATACTTGAACCTGTATACGGTGAAAAGAACTCAGAGCGTCTCCCCTATTATCACCGACTGGATTTTCGGGCAGAATATAAGATACCGGAAACCTGGGGGTATTGGAGTTTTCATGTTGACGTCATCAATGCCTACGGCCAAAAGAATGTTACAGGATATGAATATGCACCATCAGGCAAAGACACCATGTCATCACAACCGGATGGTTATGGCGAAGATATCCCCGTTAGAGAAGAAACATCTGAAGAAATCTTTCCTTCAGTAGGATTTGAAGTTCAATTTTAATTGCCAAACACCTCCAGAAAAAGCTTGAACATCAGGGTATTATCTGAAAACATCATTCAGACATAAACACTGGCCCAAGAACAAAACAAGGATAAGAAAAGTGAAAAAGACCATCGCGATTTTATTTGCCTGCGTAATAATGACAGCCTGCCAACCTGAGGTGGGCAGTGACGATTGGTGTAAAATGTTAAAAGAGAAACCCAAGGCTGACTGGTCAACAAATGAAGCCAAAGATTATGCCAAGCATTGTATTTTTAAATAAATACGGGTGTACAAAAAGAAAAACCAGTGCCATATGACACTGGTTTTTTTCACTTACCAAGTTATTTTCAGAAATTCACTGTTTCTGTCTCATCAGCAATTACCGTAACATCTGTTGCATTAGTAATACTTATAGACTCTTCAGTATCAGGTAAATCGTCTGTAGCCTGACAGGTAAAAGCAACTGTATATTCACCCGCTTCAACAAATGCTAAATGATAAACATATTGATCATCGCCATTCATAGTAATATTTGCAGATGACAATGGAGGATTCTCCGAACCCTCTTCACCTGTAATTGCTGAGGAATCTTCATAAAGATAGACAGAGCTGTTATCGGAACACCCTTCAGCAGTTACCAGATCGGCAGTCACTTCGCCCTGAATACTTCCCACAAGCAACTCATCAACAATCCGAAGTGATGGCCGTAGTTTATAATCAGCACCTTCAGACGATGGCAAGTTGACTGACTTGCGAAGGTCAAAATCAACTGTAAAGTTATGATTTCCACCTGCAGCTACAACAAACTTACCATGAAGTTTTAAACCTGTTTCTGCACCACTAGGTATATATAAAGGCCATCGAGTGTCATCAAGAAGATCAATATAAGAATCCGTTACCCCTTCCTCGGCATTAATCAATAAACGAATCCAGCTATATTCTCCTGTATCAACTACAAGATCGACCAACGATTCACTAACACCATTTTGTAACGCCAAAAGGTTAATTGATTTTGTATCTTCAAATATATGAATACTTGCCGAACCTTTTTTGGGCTTTAACTCAACACCGGTAAATTCAACCACGACTGCTTTGGCATTATCAACAGGCGCGTCAGTGACAGACAATGACAAAGTACCTGTATTACCTGAAGAACCTGAATCGCTACACCCTGCTATTGAGAGTGTCATAATAAGGACATTTAACAAAACTGATCTTTTCATGTTTCCCCCGGAGACTCATCTATTTATTAAATTATAGCACGCTGAAACATAGTCTCTTAATACCGATTAGTAGTAAGTATTAGAAATAAATATTATATACAAAAGAACGCATTCCGATTACGGAATGTGATATAATTAGTTGTTATTTCAGATGTTTTATTGATTCAATCAACAAATCTTCTTGAAGTATATATACTGATACACTAGTCTATATTTACTTTCAAAAAACAAAAAAAGGAATTCACCATGAGCAAAAAAGTAGCTGTTGTATTATCAGGTTGTGGCGTATTTGATGGCTCTGAAATATACGAATCTGTACTCACTCTGCTACACCTAGACAACGCAGGCGCTGAGGTAACAGTTTTTGCACCTGATATTAACCAGATGCACGTGCTTAATCATATGACAGGCGATGAAATGCCTGAAACCCGCAATGTATTAATTGAAGCCTCACGTATCGTTAGAGGCGAGATTAGCAATATTAAAGAGGCCAAAATCGATAAATTTGACGCACTGATTGTACCCGGTGGATTCGGTGCCGCTAAAAACCTGTCAGATTTTGCTGTTAATGGCTCAGACCTTACCGTACAGGAAGACTTCTTAAACTTTGCACAAGCCATGCATAAAGCAGATAAGCCTATAGGCCTTATCTGTATAGCACCTGCGATGTCAGCTAAAATTTGTGGTGAAGGAGCTGAATGCACCATAGGTAATGATAAAGACACGGCTTCTGCCATCGAAGCCACTGGAGCAAGACATTTCGATTGCCCTGTTGAGAGCGCCCACATCGACAAAGAGAACAAACTGGTAACTACGCCTGCTTATATGTTGGCAGGCAAGATATCTGAAGCTAGCAGCGGTATTGAAAAACTGGTTAATGATGTTTTGGATATGTGCTAAAACATTATTCTATGATTTCTAACCTATTACCAACATGAAGCACCCCTTCATGTTGGTGAATAGCATTCTGGCCAAAATAAATTTTTCCATCTTCAGCCTGGCGAAGCTTCTGCAATGTTTGCCAAACCACCTTCTCTTTTTGTGCAGTTTCAAGATTAATAGTTGGAATAACACAACGAGAACACGGTTTTACCAACGCCAGTTCATTATCTGAAGATTTTAGATACTGCCAATTATCTTCTGCAAAAGCATTGCTACCACTAACTACAACATTAGGCCGGAACCGTTGCATTGTAATCGATATATCAAGATGGCTATTTATTTCCTGAAGTGAAGACACAGAGGTAACAAGCAATGGATAACCATCGGTAAAGCTGACATGTCTGTCTTGTGAACAATAATCCGGATCAATTCTTCGCTGAATATCCTTTGGCGTATAAACCAGTCTCACTGGCTTACCAAGCGCTGCACTAAACCATTCTGCCCAATCATCACCCTGATCATAAACTTCACAGCTATCACTCCAGATAGTGACATTTATAAGCTGTTCTATTTGCCCTTCGACAGGCAAAATCCTTGGCTCACTCTCGGGAAATTTAACCTGCCAACCATCAACATGCTGTTCAAGAGAGACAAGAGCCAAATTGGCGTGTTGACGTTGTGAAACGAATTTTCCACTCTCATCAACCAACATATAACGCCTGTCATTAATCGCACCCAGACTATCCAGAGTTAGTGATGACACAGATAAACCCGGGAATGATTTTATCGGATAAACAAACAACTGACTGATAACTACTGAAGAAGACATTATTGCTCCATAAATTGACGAACTTGCTGAGCATCAAACGGCCAACCAAGCTCACTACCTGTTTCTAAATGATACAAAACCGGAATACGTATACCATACTGATCAACAAGCTTATCATCATCAGCAATATCAACATTCTTGAAAGACACACCCACTTTCGGTGCAATAATATTAACTATCTCTTCAGCATCTTCACATAAGTGGCATCCTGAAGTATGGTATAAGTAAAAATGTATCTGGTTAGTATTCATTATATATGTCTATTCATCATAAAGGCTGAAAACATGTCTGCAAACACTCAAGGTCTAAATCTAAACCAGATTATCAGCCGTCTTATTTTGGCAATCATCTGGTTAAGCTTACCTATTGGTTTTTTTCTTGGTTTACCTGAAAAAATTATTGTACCTGTCATTATTTTTACAGGGTTTACTTTCTTTTCCCACAGCTGCCTGGCTTACATATTCGCTGATATGATTGTTGATAAAAAAAGGTGGCGTGGATATTTACAAATCCTGTTATTCGGCCCAACCGAGATTGACCGCCTTAAAAAGATTAATAAAACTAAAATACCCCCATTACCAAGCCAGTAG
>CBDUPD010000164.1:0-5967 GCA_965368985.1 uncultured Spongiibacteraceae bacterium
AAGATGCAGATTTGGAAGCCAAAGCGAAGTGGCGGTGCCACGGATGGATAAATTGTAGCTAGTTATGCCCCCAGTTTTCTTACCTGTCTTTTTATAATTAAGCATTTGCATCAGTTACCCGCCCTCGGTTCAGCAAGTCTGACCTACATGATGATTTCAGAACAATATTCAGTCAAAATGCAATCAGGTTTCATGGCTACATTCCAGGCAATATGAAGGCTGTGATCACCTGTGTTGCCAGATAGCGCATCAAGGCTTTCTTTACGTTTAAATATAAGATTTTGAATTGTTTTAGCTATCTTAACGTCTTGTTACTTTAGTGTTACATCAAAAGCAGTTATATTGCCCGTTTTTTGCGTTGAAAGGTTTGTGAAATGGATAAGGCTCAATATTTCTATCGAACGGTAATTTTTACCCGTAATACAGATGATGGGGTAGCATTGGTAAATATATTTAACCCTTCAGAAAAAACGCCTCTTGAGCCATGGTTGGGCACAGTAATCTCTCTTGCTGACGGTGAGCATACTTTTCAGGAGCTTGTTGAGTATATGGCTAATAATTATCCTGCCGGTGCTCCTGCAGACCTGGAGAAAACCCTTGATTCTGTTTTTGAGCGATTATTGGATAGCGGTTTTATTAAAATGAGCGAAACGAAAGTCACTTTGCCTTATTATTTAGCAGAGCCTATCGAAAGCCTGGATATAGAGAAAGCTTTAAAGCTTATTCACGAAGATGGGTATACTCAGCATTAAGAGATGAGGCCTGCTTGTTGTTTATAGATATTATATTTTTTCGTTATTGATTTAGAGGAGTACATATTATCCATATCACGAATTTTGAAACATTATTAACTGTAGCCAGACAGCAACCAGAGCCGCAGCGTTTGTTATTTGTTTTTTTAAAGGCGGAAATGCCTGAAGATGCATCAGAAGAAGAGAAAAAGAATTTCGAAGAGGGAGAGGGCGGTACATTGCTGCCTGTGATGTGTGTTGACAAAGATGTTGATGATTTAACAACATTTGCTGACCTGGTAACTGAGTCAGAAGAAATGGGGAAAGATTGGCAGGTTGTTTTAATTGCGGGCTTGTCTGGAAAAAATGGGGTGCCACCCACTGCTGAAGATGCGGCCAAGCCTCTTGAGAATATGGTGAATGCCGTACAGACAGGTGGGGATATATCTTCTTTTATGGGGCTGGATCGTGAAGGTGTGCCCATAAAGTTTGGCTAATGCAAGCTGGACTATTCTTTTTAATGAATATCACACCTGTATAAAGCAGGTGTGATAATATTTTAAAGAGCCTGGATTTAAAGCATAGATTGAGAGAGTTATGACAAGTGAAGATAGAGCGTTTATTCTTGCGCCATTAGTAACACCATTTGCATTTGTTTTGGGTGCATCGTTTTTAGATATGCAATTTGGTGTTATCAGTTCATTTATATTTATTACGGTTTTCGGTCTTCCTATCGTTTACACGATAGAGTTTTTTCTGGGTTACCGTTTTTATCGTTTATTTCTGAAAAAGAACAAGTTTAATATATTTACTACGGTGTTGGGGTGTATGGCTCTTGCAAATATACCTACATTCTTTATCTGGCTGTTCAGTGGTTTTGGTCCGGGAGATATTCCGGTCTCAACTATATTCATTTTATTTTCTTTTGTTGGTTTAACGATAGGGATAACGTTTTTTATCTTGATAAAATGGGGGCAGCATACAACAAGGCGTGCAGATTAACCTTGAGATAGAGTGTATTATTTTTAATATAGCGTTTTATCTTGGTTGATCAATAGAAACAATCTTGTTTGATACAGCCCATAATGCAGCCTCTACTCTTGATTTTAACGATAGCTTCTTAAGCAAGTTCTTGACATGCACTTTTACTGTGGCTTCAGTAATGTTTAGCTCGCGTGCGACTTCCTTGTTGGTTTTTCCTTGAGCGACAAGTTTTACAATTTCGAGTTCTCTAGATGTAAGATCAGCCTGTTTGCTGTTTTTTTCAGGAGTGTTGTCTCTTAGGGCGCTCGCCATTATTTGTGCCAGTTTAGGGCTAAAAACTTGCTGTCCTTTGGCTATCTGTTTAATGGCTGGTAATAGTTCTTCAGGTTCACTGTCTTTCAGTAAATAGCCATCAGCGCCAGCTCGAAGTGCTGAAATCACATCGTCATGACTATCTGATACAGTAAAAACGACTATGCGGGATATGATCTCCTGTTCGCGCATGATTTTCAGGGTTTCTATTCCAGACATGCCTTTCATATTTAGATCTAACAGAATTAAGTCAGGGTCAAGTTCGTGTGCTTTTGTAATAGCTTCTTCTCCGCTGCCTGCTTCCCCGATAACTTTAAGCTCATCCTCCATGTCGATAAGTTGTGCTACGCCCTGACGTAGTAATGGATGGTCATCAACAAGTAACACAGTAATCATGCAGTTTCTCCGGCTTTGTTGTTTTTTGCTATCGATGGAATAAAGGATAATATAACCTCTGCACCGCCAGTTGTCTGGTCGATAAAGCATATTTTTCCTTCAAGCATTTGGGCGCGCTCTTGTATGATTATCTTACCATAATGGTTCGCTTTAATATCATTAGTTCCAAACCCTATGCCATTATCTTTAATGTGAACGTAAATTTTTCGTTCTTCGTTGGCGTGAATGGCAACTTCTGCATCTGTTGCTTGAGAGTGACGTAATACGTTAGATAACGATTCCCGAACAATTTGTAGAATATGAATCTCTTCGTTAGGGGTGAGGGGGAAGTTGGCTAATTGATAATCGAGCATGATATTTATATTACTTCGGTTAGTAAATTCTTCAACTGTTTGAACAAGTGCTGCATGAAGTCCGCCGCTAGGCAACTGTAAACGGAATGTGGTCAGCAGCTCACGTAATTGGCTATATGCAGCATTAACTCCGGTTTTCATATGTTTAATCGTGTCGTTAATTGCTTCAGGGTTGTTGTCTTTTTTCTGCAGCATCTGCAGGCGGCTGATTTGTATCTTTAGGTAAGATAATGATTGCGCAAGAGAGTCATGGAGCTCGCGGGCAATCACTGTTCGTTCTTCCATCAAGGTTAATCGTTGCTCCTGATCATGGCGTCTGTCTGCACTGAGGGCTGCAGAGAAATTGTCAGCGATAGCATGGAGCAATTGACGTGCCTCATCATTCGGAGGTCTATTGTTCGCAAAATAAATAATCAATTCACCGTAGATTTGTT
This sequence comes from uncultured Spongiibacteraceae bacterium, assembly GCA_965368985.1. Lineage (GTDB taxonomy): Bacteria > Pseudomonadota > Gammaproteobacteria > Pseudomonadales > DT-91 > CAZTZY01. The sequence continues at coordinate 3,211 of CBDUPD010000164.1, forward strand.
CCTGGTGAATAATATTAAATGCATATCTGTTTCTGTTGTTTGTTGAGGTTGTGTTTTGTTTTGGGTCTGCCAGCCTGAAAGCATGTTCGCCGTCATCTGTTAAATCAACAGCGATTATTTCTGCTGTAAAATATTTCCTTATATCAGAAAGGGTGCGTTCTATACGCTCTGTTACTGAACCTTCAGTATTCATTAATTGCGATGTTGCATAGAGAAGAGCAAGACCATCTTTGGTTTGTTCAAGGTGAAGGGTCTTTTCGCGTACTTTTTCCTCAAGATCTTTGTACATGACGTCAAGGCTCTCAGCCATTTCATTAAACGTTTGAGCAAGCATCGAAAGCTCAGCATCACCTTTTAATTCGACACGTGAGCTGAAGTCTCCTTGCTGTACTTTGCTGGCCATAAGAAAAAGCTGTCTAAGAGGAGCGACTATATTTTTACTGATATCAACAAGGCTGATCGCAATAATAAGGCTGGTTATTAACAAGCTGATACCTTGAATGAGTCTTAGAAAACGAAACTTGTTTTCCGTTTCCATTTCGAGCATTTTAACCAAATGATCAATTTTTATTACAAAGTTGTCTATTTGTTGAAGTAGTTCTTTCGTATTTGATTTTTTGCTATTCAGATTTTCTTTAAGTGTTAGCCAATGTGTTTCAAGCTTATCAAGAGTGATCACCAGACGCTCATTTTTCGAGCGTTTCAGGTGGTCTGCAAGTACTGGTTGATAGAGTCGTTGTTCAAAGCCAGTGATTTCATCTTGTAGGAGGTTGTGGAGGCCGGGGTTAAGTTGCGGGTCGTTTTGGATAATGAGTGCTTCAGCTATACGGTAAGATTGCATCCGTAATGAGCCAGCCATATTAATACGTACGGCATCATTTTCGGCATTCTCTGCTGTGAGAAATGAGAAAACCATATTTAAGATGGCAAGCAGCATGATGGCAGCCAGTGTTATGCCTGTCCGATTTATTAATGATTGTTCGGTATCAATAGCCATTGAGTTGCTATCCGGTAATTAATCTTGCTTTTAGATGCTCTCTGCATATTAGCAGTGATAGCTCTACCTATATAGTGGTAGAGAGGAGGTTATTAAGCAGTAGTTACCCATTGGGGTTGATGTATGTCAATAAACCACAGCTATATTATTGTCACCATGCGCGCATTATAGAAGGGTATGAGTAGTAGACCAACTATTCTGCGTGTACAGCGCTAAAACAGTAACCAGTTTTTAAATTTGCAGTTACCACTAAAGGTGGCTGTACCCATCAGGAGTACATATATGTCTGATTTACAAAAATGGGATGTGGAAAACGAGCAGTTTTGGGAGAGCGAAGGTAAGAAAATCGCTACTCGCAACCTGTGGATTTCTATTCCAAGCTTGCTATGTGGCTTTGCAGTATGGCTATATTGGGGGATTATCACGGTTCAGATGCTGAATCTGGGTTTGCCTTATGAAAAATCACAACTGTTTACGTTGATGGCTATTGCCGGTTTGAGTGGTGCGACTTTACGTATACCCAGCACCTTTTTTATTCGCTTGGCGGGTGGTCGTAATACGATCTTCTTTACCACGGCATTATTAATGCTGCCTGCTGCGGGTACAGGGATTGCGCTGTCTAATCCGGATACGCCATTCTGGGTCTATCAGCTTTTGGCGCTGTTATCAGGTTTTGGTGGTGGTAATTTTGCTTCCTCAATGTCAAATATCAGCTTCTTCTATCCTAAAAAGCAACAAGGTCTGGCGTTGGGGTTGAATGCGGGTTTGGGTAACTTCGGTGTTACAACTATGCAAATTCTTATACCGCTGGTGATGACATTTGCTATGTTTGGTGGTGAGGCGATGGAGTTGCAAAATACATCGGGTACGTTGATAGGCAAAATTCCAGCTGGTACTGATACGTATATTCAGAATGCCGGATATGTCTGGTTGTTGCTTTTGATTCCTTTGGCGTTTGCAGGCTGGTTTGGCATGAATAATATTCGTGAAGAGCATGTGTCACCAAATATCCCCGGTCCTGTAGGCTCATTTAGTTTGATTGCAATGATGTTGTTGGTGGGTTTTGCTACTGCAATATTTGGTCTTTGGTTGATGCTTCCTGAAAATGTAGGTGGCTCTGGTTTTAATGTGAGTAAGTGGATTGTGTTGCCTGTTGTAATCGGCTTGACAGTATTCATGTTAAAAATGATTCCTGGTCAGATTGGTGAGAGTTTAACTCGTCAATACAAAATTTTTAACAATAGCCATACATGGGCAATGACAGTTATCTATACAATGACGTTTGGGTCGTTCATCGGTTTTGCGGCTTCTTTCCCGCTAACTATCAAGGTTGTTTTTGGTTATCAACATCTTATGGTTGATGGCGTGATGACACACAGTACACCAAATCCAAATGGTCCAAGTGCATTGATGTATGCATGGATGGGTCCTTTTATTGGTGCATTGATTCGTCCTGTAGGTGGCTGGATTTCAGATAAAGTGGGCGGAGCGTTAGTGACGTTGATCTGCTCTATTGTAATGATTGCTTGTGCGATTGGTGTGGCTTACTACATGAAGGCAGCTTATGCGTCGTCAACACCTGAAGAGTTCTTTGTTGCATTCTTTGTCTTGTTCCTGATTTTGTTTGCTGCTACCGGTATTGGTAATGGTTCAACATTCCGTACCATCTCTCAAGTTTTTGATAGAGAGCAAGCGGGCCCGGTTCTTGGTTGGACTTCGGCAGTTGCAGCATACGGTGCATTTATTATGCCTAAAGTGTT
>CBDUPD010000165.1:0-5951 GCA_965368985.1 uncultured Spongiibacteraceae bacterium
TGCCCGTTGATGGTTATTCAGGGTATGTCTGCTCAATAGTGCTATTCTTGTTCTATGGCCCCAGGGTTTATATTCAGTTTAAAAAGATATGTCGCTTCGAGCACAGGCAAGAGATCTTTATCGGGCTTTGTGATTTATCAAAGAGATCCCTCGGCTTCGCTCGGGATGACTGGGGTGTAGCTCGGCTATGACTGGGGTGTATCTCGGCTTCGCTCGGGATGACACGATTGGGCAGAATAAGTTGCTTGATCTATTGTGCATTGATTGGAAAAAAGGATTAGCTAATGACCACAGTGTTTGATGATGCAGTTACCCGTTTAAATAAGCTGGGTGCCGAAGCCAATATTTCTCCTTATGTGTTAGCCAGCCTGTCACGTCCCAAAGCCTTGTTATATTCATCACTGCCGGTGCGCATGGATGATGGTTCAACACAATATTTCGATGGTTATCGCTGTCAATACAGCTCCTTGCTGGGGCCGTGTAAGGGCGGTATTCGGTTTCATCCGAATGTATCTTCGTCTGAGGTGCAGGCATTGGCTTTGTGGATGACCATCAAGTGTGCGGTTGTCAGCTTGCCTTTGGGTGGTGGTAAGGGGGGTGTGACGGTTGACCCTAAATCTTTATCAAGAATGGAGCTTGAGCGCCTATCACGTGCTTATATGCGGGCAATGGCTGATTTTGTAGGGCCAGATAAAGATATACCTGCACCTGATGTTTATACTAACGCTAGAATCATGGGATGGATGCGTGATGAATTTGAAGTTATCAAGCGTGAAAAGCAGCCTGGGGTCATAACGGGCAAGCCAATTAATCTGGGTGGTAGTCTGGGAAGAGAGGAGGCTACTGGTCGAGGTGCCTTTTTATGTATCGAGTTTCTTAGAAATAAAAAAGGCAAGGCAGCAGAAGATTTAACAGTAGCTATACAGGGGTTTGGTAATGCGGGTTATAACCTTGCAAGTTTATTGCATGAAGCAGGTTATAAAATTGTTGCTATCAGTGATTCAAAAGGGGCTATCTATTCGAAAGGTGGCCTTGATGTTGAAAGTGTATGGCAAGAGAAGCAGGCCAATAAAAAATTAAAGGCTGTCTATTGTGATGGTTCTGTGTGTGAGATGGTTGATCATCAGGAGATTAGCCATCAGGAATTGTTGGCGCTTGATGTTGATATTCTGGTACCCGCGGCGCTTGAAAATGCCATTACTCTGGGGAACGTTGATGATGTAAAAGCCGGTTGTATCGTTGAGGTGGCTAATGGACCAATCACCAAAGAGTCTGATGAAAAACTGTTTGCCAATGGTGTGATTGTTGTGCCCGATGTATTAGCCAATGCGGGGGGTGTAATAGTCAGCTACTTTGAGTGGGTGCAAAATCGACAGGGATATCCCTGGACGTTAGACGAAGTTAACAAAAGGCTTTACGATATATTAAAAGCTGCTTTTGAAGAGATGTGGGGTTACCAGCATCAGAATGATGAGGTTAGTTTGCGTAGTGCGGCATATGCCAAAGCCTTGCGCCATATTGAAGAGGTTATCAAGATAAGGGGAACCAAAGAATATTTTACTAACGGTAATAGTTAGAAGAGCATATTTCTGTAGGAGTTACCTCCTACAGAGCAGGTGGTGTATCAGTGATTGCCTGATGATAATTTGTCCATAAGCGCCAATAGAACGCCGGAAACAACAAAGGCCAGCAATATGATCACTCGCCATTGAATATAATCAGTGTCAGGATTGGAAAGATTGATAAAATCTTTTAATAATTCTATCGCAGATATAGCAACAATAGACCCAATCAGTTTAATTTTAAGCCCTGAAAAATCGACCTTGCCTACCCAGCCAGGTTTATCTTCATGATCTTCAATATCCAGCTTTGAAACAAAGCTTTCATAGCCGCTAAAAATAATAATAAATAAAAGGTTGGCAATCAGTGAAAGGTCAATAAGGGTCAGAATTCCCACCATTATTTCGCTTTCGGTGAGTGTAATGACTGTGCTGACAAGGTGGATTAGCTCATGGAAAAACTTGAACATTAATAATAAGACGCTAATAACAAGCCCTGCGTAAAAAGGTGTTAGTAGCCAGCGACTGGCAAACAGTGCGCGTTCAAATTTATGTTCTACTGAAGACATGGTGAATCCCTTTAATGTGTTGTTTGGTTTATTTTATGAGATAGCGTTAACAGCAAGCTTGGCTTTAATAAAATCACTGTGATCTACATAGATTAAATCGGCAATCTTGCGAATAGTAGACTCTTCGTATTTATCGAGCTCATCATCGGCATAAGCAATTTGCCATAGGGCTTTTATCAAAGTACACTTTTGTTCGTAGGTATAATTGTCGTTAATGAGGCGTGTAAATTGGTATAGATCGTTAGACTCTTTAATCTCCTGTTCTGCCAGAGTTACCAGTTCGTCGATATCTTTTGATTCAACACCAAACTCTTCCTGTAATATATCGAAGAGTTTGTCTTTTTCTTCTTTCAGTACCTTGTCGTCGGTATAAATCAGCTCAACCAATAGGGCGGCGGCAGCCAGGCCAATATTAACTACAGGTTCACTTTCAGGTGTTTGCAATGCTTCAGTAAAAAATTTCTGTATGGTTTTTAGCATAATCTTACTTATTTATAGATTTGTTTAATCTTGTATATTCTATGGATAAAGCTTCCAGTATTTCCGGTACATCGCCTGTGCTATCGGCTATATGTGCCAGGGCGTCGGCATTTTTGTCATAGTTTACCGGCTTGATCAGGCCTTTGTTAACAGCATTTTCAAATATAGGCAGAATACCAATAATCTGCTGTTTGATGATACCACGTTCCAGTGGATGGTTTGACCCCTCTGATGTTAAACGAAAAATATAGAGCATGAATATTTTCATAACAGTTTCTTCTGCACTGTTTCCGGAAATAAGAGCATGGATAGCATGGCGTAAAAGCGTTTGATCTGTAAGGTATGCCAGTGGCACGCATTCTGAGATCAGTAAAATATATTGTTGAAGAGTGGGGATATCAAGCAGTTTGAAGTCATCTTCTGACAACTCCTCTTTTGCAAGGCTGATGGCCGCTATGGCCAGTGCCTGTAATTGTTGTTTGTTTGAATCCATGGTGTGTTGCTCGTGTAGTGGGCACTGGCCGCGAAAGTAGACAGGAGCCCGCTCTTGCAGGGGTGATTCCTTTGTTTGTTGAGTTGCTTGCCAGTTTGCCAAAAATTGCTGCTAATGTCAGTAATCAAAATGCTACTATACTTATATAGTAGCACCCCGAGCGTAGCCGAGGGATCTCCATTTGTTGCAAGGAAATTCCAGATAGATCCCCCGGCTACGCTCGGGATGGCAGTTTAACCAAGTGATTATTCAGGTATTAGTTGTTTGTATGAATGAATTCATCAATTATTTTCAAAATAATGAGATGTTGCTTTGGTATTTGGCTTGGTCATCGGTACTTGTATTCATTGTTAGTTTGGTTGCAGTCCCTTTTTTGATTGTACGCATTCCCCATGATTATTTTAGCCATAGCAGGCGCCATCATACGCTTTGGTCTGGTCTGCACCCTGTATCAAGAGGATTCTTGATCACTATAAAAAATTTGCTGGGTGTTATATTTGTTGTTATAGGTATTATTCTTTTGATGATGCCGGGGCAGGGTATATTAACCATTCTTGTTGGGGTTTTACTGTTAGACTTTCCCGGAAAATTCCGTCTGGAAAGAAGTATCGTTGAGCGGCCGGCAGTTTTAAAGGCGGTAAACTGGTTGAGAAAGCGAAAAGGCAGGCCGCTGATTGTTATTGATTAGATCTGTTTTTCTTAAAGCCAATCGATAAAATTTTTAATATGTCTTTCAAGTCTTGTGATGGACTGCTCGTCTACCAGTTTTCCATTATCGACTTTTTTATAGGCGTCGGCCAGTGTGTAGGTAATCGATGGAAATATCACTGACAGGGTTGAGTCTAGTATGTGTTTTAAATGGGCTTGTGCATGTACTCCACCAGCTGGGCTGGGTGATGCGCTAAGTATGGTTACTTTCTTGCCTTTCAGCGGAGATTCAAAGGCCGGGCGTGAGGCCCAGTCAATGGCATGTTTTAGTACAGCAGGAATGCTGTGGTTGAATTCTGGTGTGGCGATAATTATGGCATCGGCAGCTTCGACCTTTGCAATAAAGTTTTTTACAACGTCAGGTCGGTTCTCTCCATCCAGTTTATCAGCATAAAAGGGCAGCTGTTCGATGGCATAACTGTCTGTTGAGTGTTCAGTTAAAAAGCTTTTTGTTGTTTTCAGTAAGCTGTTGTTGAAGCTGCCTTCGCGAAAACTGCCCGATAATAATAGTATGTTCATAGCATTGCCTCAGTCTGTAAGTGTGCCTGCACGATAATCACTAATCGCCTGTTGTATTTCTTCTTGGGTATTCATAACAAATGGCCCCCAGTTGGCAATGGGTTCATTAATGGGCTTGGCGCTTAAAAATAACAGATGTGCATCACGGGTAGCGGTAATGCTTACCTGTTCACCTTTAGTTAGTTGTGCAAGCTGCCCTTGTAAGACGGTTTTTTCTTCAATGTTAATATCCCCAAGATAGCTGTACACGAGCACATTATGCGTTTCTTGTGTGGGTAATGTTATCGAGCCGTTTTCTGGTAAATAGATATCAAAATAAGCAGGATTGGTCGCGATGCCGGTAACAGGGCCCTGGGTACTGTTAAATTCACCTGCCAGAATTTTAATGCTGCCGCCATTGTCCAGTGCTAGTGTAGTTATCAGTTCAGGATCAAACTCCTGATACCGCGCTGCTTGCATTTTATCTTTTGCCGGCAGATTTACCCATAGCTGGAATCCATGCAGTCGGCCTTCCTGTTGTTCGGGCATTTCTGAATGAATGACGCCTTTACCTGCTGTCATCCACTGCACGCCACCCGGTTTTAATAAGCCTTCATTGCCCAGGTGATCTTTATGGCGCATCAGACCTTCTAACATATAGGTTACTGTTTCAAATCCACGATGTGGGTGAGAGGGAAATCCGCCAATGTAATCGGCGGCATCATCAGAAGCAATTTCATCAAGTAATAAAAATGGGTCGAGTAAACCCATATTGCCGAAGCTGGCAACCCGGCGGATTTTTACACCATCGCCATCGCTAGTGGGCTCGCTTTGTATGATGCGTAATATACTTCGACTATTCATTGTATTCTTCCCCGTTATTTGGTGTGACGGTTATGGGGCCAGCTGTAGTCAAGATCAGGTCCTTTGGGAATAATTCGTGTCGGGTTGATATTGGTATGGCTGTAATAATAGTGTGTCTTTATATGATCAAAATTTACGGTGTCGGCAATACCCGGTTGTTGATAGAGTTCGCGAACATAGTTTGAAATATTCGGGAAGTCTTCAATACGATATTTGTTGGTTTTAAAGTGGCTGAAATACACAGCATCAAAACGTATCAAGGTTGTAAACAGTCGCCAATCGGCCTCGGTTAGTTTGTTTTCTACCAGGAAGCGTTGTTTGTCGAGCGTTTCTTCAATTTGCTCAAGTGTGTTGAATAGGTTGTCGTAAGCATCTTCATAAGCTTCTTGAGTTGTGGCAAAGCCCGCTTTATAAACACCGTTATTGATGTTGTGATAAACCACTTCATTGATAGCATCAATTTTGTTTTCGTATCCTTCAGGGTAAAATTCATACAGATTGCCGGTTACCTTGTTAAAGGCAGAATTAAACATGCGTATGATTTCTGAAGATTCATTGCTAACAATGGTATTGTGTTTTTTATCCCATAAAACCGGCACGGTGACACGGCCTGTATAATCAGGGTCGGCTATTGTGTAGACTTCATGATAATACTTGAGGTCACCGAGTGGGTTATTCAATGAGACTTCGCTGAATTCCCAGCCATTCTCCAGCATTTTTGGGTCAACAACCGTAACACTGATATGGTCGTTCAAGCCCTTGAGGGTTCGAAAAATCAGG
>CBDUPD010000166.1:0-5949 GCA_965368985.1 uncultured Spongiibacteraceae bacterium
GGTAAGATAGAATCTGGGGCTAAACTATCTGTTCCACCAACCCGTTTTAACAAGACACCAAGTACCCAGCGTGTTTTCACTTGTGTAGACTTCGACCTGAATGCTATTAAAGAGATCAAAAATGCCCAGGGCGTTACTGTAAACGATGTGATGGTGTGTGTGGTTGCTGGTGGGTTGCGTTCTTACCTTGATCATATTGGAGAGCTGCCAGATGAGCCATTAGGCGCTATGTTGCCAAAAAACATTCGAAAAGGTGATGAAACTGAAGCGAAAAGTGGTAACCAGGTTGGTGGTTTGATGACGGTTATTCATACTGATATAGCTGATCCGGTAGAGCGCCTGAAGGCAATACATAAAAGCACACAGAAAGCCAAGTTGTTCTCTGAGCTTGCCAATACCGATATGCTGTTTCCTAATTTAATGGGTGGCTTCCTCTATCCTCGTGCTGGCAAGGCACTAACACGTTGGGCTCAAAAGAAAGGTGTAATGGAAAAAATTGGACCCTTGTTGTTTAACACGGTTATTACCAATGTGCCTGGCCCTGACTTCAATCTTTATCATGATGGTTCAAAGATGACTGTTTTCTCAGGAACACCGCCTTTACCTGATGGTATGGGGTTGGGTCATGCGGTTTACAGTTATTGTGGGCGAATCAGCCTGTCAGTTATTTCATGCCCTAAAATGTTAAATCACCCTGAGCTGTACGCGAAGTACCTGAATGAAAGTTTTGAGGCTCTATATAAAGAGGCTTTAAATCCTTCTGAAAAGAAAACAGATAAGCCGCCAAGAAAGAGAGCAGCCAGAAAGGCAAGTTCATCAGCAAAAGCCGGTTCAGCTAAAAAAGCTGCTCCAGCTAAAAAAACCAGCTCGGCTAAAAAGTCTGCTGCTCCTAAAGTCAAAGCGAGTGCAGAAGCCAAACCGCCAAGAAAACGTGCAGCCAGAAAGGCCAGCTCATCAAGCAAAGCTGCGCCTGCAAAGAAAGCGGCTTCGGCTAAAAAGACTCCAGTGAAGAAAGCTGCAAAAGCTAAAAAAGAGGGCTAGAAGCCGGTTCTGGATTGCCACCTATATTGTAGCTTTGAAGAAAGACTGGTTGAGCAAATGCCGGAAGAGCCTATGCTTAAGACTTTTTGTTTTTTAGTTGAAGCAGTTTTTTGTGATTGGGGTCAATCGTCAGTCCCCGCTCAATATAATTTTCTCGCTTGGTGCGACTTTTTGCTTTCTCTGCTAATGTTGCATAGCGACCAGCAAGTTGTTGTATCCCCTCTAGTGCTTTCTCATTAGCTGGATCAAGTTCCAGTGCTTTTTGATAATAATAATATGCATTGTTGTTTTCAGGCAGCATTAGCCTGTCGCTCTTATAGGCTTTTTCAGCGCTACTAATAAAGGTTACGACTTTAACTTCTTTAAAAAAGTAAATGCCGGCACCTATGAAGGCTAATAAAATAAATCCGAAGATTAGGGAATCATTTCTTACGAGTAGGGCAAACAGGCCTTTCTTTTTAACTACAGGAGGCTCTATATAAGGAATATCATCATCTGGTGGATCTGAATAGGGCACTTCTTCCCTGACAAATTGGGCAGCAGGCGTTGGGTCACCTAGCTCGGGCAGTTCATCGAGATCAGGTAGCTCATCCAGATAGGGAATCATCTCAATATAGTTGAGTAATTCCTGGGCTGTCTCAAAGCGATCATTAGGATCTTTGGCCAGCATTTTTTCGAGCATGATCTGATAATGTTGCAGATCGGCATCCAGCTGTGGAATCTCCATTTGAATATGATTCATGGAGGTTTGAATGTGTGAGTCGGCCTCAAAAGTATTCCGGCCCAGTAACATTTCAGAAAAAATAACACCAACGCTGTAAATATCCGTGCGCCCATCAACTTCGTGAGCCTGGGCTTGTTCCGGGCTCATATATCCCGGACTACCTACTGCGACGCCGTCACGTGTCAGCTTCACATCATTGTCGACCTGTTTGGCGATGCCAAAATCAGTAAGTACCAGTGTGCCATCTTTTCTGAAAAGGATATTGGCTGGTTTGATATCACGATGAACAACATCGTGCTCATGAACATATTGCAGGCACTCTGTTAGGCTTCTCAATATCTCAATGGCATCTTCTTCAGTGAATTCGTGTCTGAGCCGACCCTCTAGATCTCCGCCATCAATATATTCCATTGAAATAAAGGCACGTCCATCATCCAGAAGGCCCAGATCATGGATAGTAATAACATTGGGATGGCTTAAGGAGGCTATTAGCCGCCCTTCATTTAGAAACCTCTCGGCAAATGATTCATCATCATGAGCATCCATGATTTTCAGGGCTACCTGCCGGCCAAGAGTTTTTTGTTTAGCCAGATAAACCGCAGCCATGCCTCCCCGGGCAATGAGGCGGTCTATTTCAAACCCTGGTACTTCTATGTGAGCTGGCATATTTGTATTTTTATTTGGAGCAATGTCTTTTTAGCCAGTTATTCATAATGGAGGAATACACTGGTTTGAATGTTATTGTTTGAGTCTGAATATTCTTTTTTGAAAACTGATTGAAAAAACATGACTCTTTATTAATGTAAAATAATAGCGTTGTTCTTCTTGAACAACAAGAGCGGGAGGGCTTTTGTAGCGGGTATTATGGGAGTATTTAAAGTTAAATCGCTAAAACGTACAAACTGTATAAAGAATAGTCAGTTTGAAGGTTTGAGCAGGGTGTTTATCGTGCCGTGCAGGTCGGGTGAGGCGTTGTCATTATTGATTGTTTATTTCTGTTTTTGTTTTTTGTAATAGACTTTCTTCTTACCTGAAGGGTGCTGTTTGAAACGTTTATATTCCCAGAGATATTGTTCAGGTATCTCATTAATACATTCTTCAATGCTTTTATTGAGCCCTGATAACGATGTGGCCGTGTCTTCACTGTAGATATCCTGATGAGGTTCGCGAAAAACAGCTTCGAAACCGCCTTTTACCCGCTTGGCATACCCCATAACTACATGGCAATCGCCTCGTTGTACCAGTTTATGCACCAGGGTCATCGTAAGAGCCGGTCTATGATAAAATGGGGCAAATTCGCCGCCATCACTGTCTGGCTCCTGGTCAGGTAAAATACCAATAAATCCGCCAGATTTCACTGTTTTCAGTAGTGATAGCACGCCTTTACGGTTGGCCGGTGCAAGTTTTATACCGGCCTTCTCGCGACTTTCAATAATAAACTTGTCATGCTCTTCGTTTTTTGGGGGTAAGTAGAGAATGGTGATGTGCTTTTTACTGGCTAGCCAGGGGCCCAGAACCTCCCAATTTCCCAGGTGGGGCACCAGAATAATGGTTGGCTTGGTGTCGGCTAGCGCATTATCCAGCAGCTCTTTTCCCTGATCACTTACAAACTGATTAATTGACCACTGGGGTGGACGATGCCATACATTGGCAACTTCAATAGCCAGTTTCGATGATTCTTGTATGCTGCGTTTTGCCAGAGTTTTTTGTTGCTTGGCAGAGAGTTCAGGCATGCATAGCTCAATGTTTTCAAGCGTAACCAGAGCCATTCTTGCCTGCACGGCCCAGATAATTGTGCCTGCCAGATCGCCAATGCCACGAGCAAGGGAGAGCGGTAACAGAGAGATAAGCCAAAGCAGGGGTTTGATCATTATGTGGGTCAATTAATTATCTGTGAGAAATAATGATGAAGTTTACCCAAAAGCTGGAGTGCAGGGTAGTGGGCTGTCGGTTTTTGGCGGCTCACTAATCATGGCCGGGTAGCGTGCTTAACTGGGTGCTTAATAATGTAAGGGCATTTTCAACACGATAAATGCGTTCTCCCATATGGATTGCCTGCATGCCCTGATTGAGAAAATGCTCTATTTCATAATCAATAAACCCGCCTTCAGGGCCAATGGCTATCACGCGTTCTTTAGTGTCGGGTTGAGGCATGGCATCTGCTTGATAGGGGTGGGCAACAAATGCCTCTTTATTGTTGATAATGGCAGCCAGTTCGTCTTCAACAAAAGGTTTAAATCGTTTTTTCAGGTGTACAGTAGGCAAGAGGGTATCTTTGGCCTGGGATAGTCCTTCTTTCAGGTACTGTCTGATGACATCTTCTTCAAGTATCGGGCTTTGCCAATAACTTTTCTCTACTTTATAACTGTTGATCAGGTAGAGTTCCTTAATGCCCAGTTCAGCAATATTACGAAAGATTCTTCGCATCATTTTAGGGCGTGGAAGAGCAAGAATAACTGTTAGAGGCAGGGGGGCGGGTGGTTTCTGATTCAGGTTCGTTACAAGAGTGGCGGAGGTGTCGCTTAATTCTGTAATGTTCGCAACACCCATTTTCTCATTAATAAGTCCTGCTGATAGAGTGTCACCGACTTTGGCTGATAGCACTTCATGCATATGACGCAGACGCTCGTCGCTGATTGTTACAGTGTTTGCATCAATAAAGTCTGTATGCTCAAGAAGTAAGAGATTCATCGTAAGAGAGTATTAGACGATTTCGCCCCAAAGGTCATACTCATCTGAATGAGTAATTTCAACTTCTACAATATCACCAGGGGCTACATCAAACTCTTCATTCAGGTAAACCAGCCCGTCAATTTCAGGTGCGTCAGCGGTAGAACGGCCAATGGCACCTTCTTCATCTACTTCATCAATTATGACAACCTGTTTTGTGCCAACCTTGGCAGCCAGTCGTGCCGTTGAGATAGCTTGTTGTTTTTCCATAAAGCGTTCCCATCGATCCTGTTTAACATCATCAGGCACATGGTCGGGCAAGTCATTGGCTGGAGCGCCTTCAACGGGTGAGTATTGAAAACAACCCACGCGATCCAGTTGTGCTTCATCAAGAAAGTTTAACAAGTGTTCGAAATCTTCTTCCGTTTCACCCGGATGGCCAACAATGAAGGTGGAGCGAATAGTTAGATCAGGGCAGATTTCACGCCACTTTTTAATACGCGCTAATACATTTTCGGAAGAGGCCGGGCGTTTCATCTTTTTCAAAAGAGTGGGGCTTGAATGCTGGAAGGGAATATCCAGATAAGGCAGAATTTTGCCTTCATTCATCATCGGAATAATGTCATCGACATTCGGGTAAGGGTAAACGTAATGCATACGCACCCAAATACCCAAATCACCCAAAGCTTCACATAGCGAATCCATTTTGGTTTTTACCGGTTTTCCATTCCAGAAGCCGGTGCGGTATTTAATATCGACGCCGTAAGCACTGGTATCTTGAGAAACAACCAGCAGCTCTTTAACGCCAGCATTAGCCAGGCGTTGTGCCTCATCCAGAACATCACCAATAGGGCGACTGACCAGATCGCCACGCATGGCAGGAATGATGCAGAAGCTGCAGCGATGGTTGCAGCCTTCAGATATTTTCAGATAGGCATAATGCCTGGGGGTTAATTTCACGCCGGTGTCTGGCACAAGATCAAGAAACGGATCATGGTTTTTAACCGGTGGTACATATTGATGTACTGCGCTGACTACCTCTTCATACGCAGCAGGGCCGGTAACTGATAGTACTGATGGGTTGGCATCCATAATGCGTTTGGCATCATCACCTTTACCCATACAGCCAGTGACAATCACTTTGCCGTTTTCTGCAATGGCTTCACTGATGGCGTCCAGAGACTCCTGTTTGGCTGAATCTATAAAGCCACAGGTATTAACGACTACAGCATCGGCATCTTCGTAGGTAGGCACAACATCGTAACCGTCAAGCCTAAGTTGAGTGAGAATGCGTTCAGAATCAACAAGGGCTTTTGGGCAACCGAGGGAAATAAAGCCTACAGTGGGTGTTTTCTTGTCAGACATAGGGGAGGTATAAGTGTGTTGGAATTAGAGACGATTATACCAGAAGTTCTGCTTGTTGTCTTAGGTGGCGAGACGAGCCAAAAGGTTGTTTGGGAATTACATCTCCTGACATGGCAGCCTCTAAGAAGGCTCTTTACTGGTACATCAAG
>CBDUPD010000167.1:0-5942 GCA_965368985.1 uncultured Spongiibacteraceae bacterium
AGCAGATAGAATATCCAGAGTAATTCAAAGCTAATCATGCCTTGTGTCCCTTTATCCACTGTTTTGCCGCATCAGTTAATTGTTGTTTATTGATGTTTTTATTTGCCTGATAACGTGAAATTGCAATCAATCGGGCCTGGTCTTCAGGCATAGATTTTTGCAAGTAGTCTTGCCATTGCGAACCTTGCCAGTGAGCAAGTTGTTTGTCAGAGGTTCCTGCGATCGCAGTTCTTCTTATCAGACAAGCGATGGATTCAAGGTAATTATTTTCATCTATATCTGAATTATTTGCCGCCAGCTCTTCAAGTTCTTGCAGGGCCAATCGACGGTATATGCGTTTTTTCCAGAATTGATAACTGATAACAGCCAGAATAATCAAGGTGATGACCAAAAAGATAAGCAGCCACCACCCGGGAGCAAGAGGCCACCAGGATATGGCATCAGGCAAGTGGATATCTTTTAAATCAGCTAACGGATCACTCATTTATCGGCTCCGAAATACTGCTGCAAAATATCAAGAGGTGCCTGTGCTGTGGACACAGGAATTAACGGAATACGAAACTTGCCCAACAGCGCTTTCAGGTTTGAGCAGTGCTGAGTGAAATCTTCCTGATATTTTTCACATGATTTTTTATTACGACTATCAAAGCGAATCTTTTCATTGCCATTGGTGGCACTGTAAATACCTGCTGGAGGGAGTCTGGTTTCCAGCTCATCATAGGTTTGAATAGCAATTATTTCACAGTGTCGTGAAAGGTCGTGTAACAGGGCAGAGCAATCATCGTTTAAGTCGTGAAAGTCAGAGATAAAGAAAACCTGAGTGCCGGGGCGGGCAATTCGTTTTAATTCTTTTAGAGTTTCTTTCAAGCTGTGCTTTTGTTGCCCCGGGTGGTTGTTTAGTGACCGGTTAAAATCAACCAGATACTGCAGAAACTGTAATATGGTTTTTCTTTGTCGACGAGGCCTGACTTCCCTGTGTGAGTCATCATTGAATACCAGTCCACCGACACGATCACCTTTGTGGAAGGCAGCCCAACAGATATAAGCAGCCAGATCTGATGCCAAAACGGATTTCATCGCTTGTTGGCTGCCAAAAAACATGTTCTGTCGTTGGTCGATTACTACCAATACCGGCTTTTCCCGTTCTTCACGAAACTGTTTGGTATGGGGTTTACCTATACGGGCGGTTACACGCCAGTCAATCGAGCGAATATCATCGCCAGATTGATAGAGACGTACATCTTCGAACTCCATGCCTCGACCACGTATAATGGTTTTGAAAGGGCCTGAAAGATGGCTAAGGGCCCGGTTCTGTTTACGCAGAGGTAAATGTCTGGCTGCAAGCTGATAGCTTGCCAAATGTTCAAGGTCGGCATATGCGCCAAGGCTGCGTTCCTGATATGACATGATGAAAACCTGTTAACCTACCGGTACCAGTTCAATCACTTTATCAGTAATGTCATCTTTAGTGAGACCGTTAGCTTCAGCTTCAAAACTGATTAACAGGCGGTGCCTGAATATATCATGTATTACAGCCTGAACATCATCAGGGCTAACATAGTCTTTGCCGGCTAACCATGCGTGTGCACGTGAGCAGCGATCAAGTGCAATCGTTGCGCGGGGACTAACCCCGTATTCTATCCAGCTTGCCAGAGCGGCATCATACTTATCTGCCTGACGGGTAGCGATAACCAGCTGTACGATGTATTGCTCAACAGATTCTGTCATATGCATGTTGAGTACTTCCTGGCGTGCTTTAAACAGCATGTCTTGAGACAGAGATTCGGGTTGATCAGCGACTTCGCTGTTTTTGAATTCATTGCGCACAAGTTGCAGAATTTTTTGTTCTGACTCCACACCGGGGTAATCAACATTTACATGCAGTAAGAAACGGTCAAGCTGTGCTTCGGGTAATGGATAGGTGCCTTCTTGTTCAAGCGGGTTTTGTGTGGCAAGAACCAAAAACAGCTCGGGTAAAGGGTAGGTTTTTTTACCAATACTGACTTGTCTTTCAGCCATGGCTTCTAATAGTGCTGCCTGTACTTTGGCCGGGGCACGGTTAATTTCATCGGCCAGAATCAAGTGATGAAATATCGGCCCTGGCTCAAAAACAAATGAGCCATCTTCAGGGCGATAGATATCAGTGCCGGTAATATCGCTGGGCAATAAATCGGGTGTAAACTGAATACGATGAAAATTGCCTTCAATAGCATCTGATAATGTTTTGATGGCTTTGGTTTTTGCCAGCCCCGGAGGGCCTTCTACCAATAGGTGGCCATCAGCCAGTAAGGCAATCAATAATCGATTGATAAGTAAAGGCTGGCCGATAATTTGTGTGTCGAGCCATTGTTCAAGTTGTTGAAAAGCTTTACTTGTATCCATATTTTTTCAATCTTCTTAATTTGTTATATGTTGTTATTAAATCGTGCTGAATTCTAAAGAGCTACAGTCTAATACGCAAATAGCGCCTGTGGTTGCCATTTTTGATATAATGTCGATCTGATAAATTTCAAGATTGAGCCCCATAAAAATGTATCCGCTTTTCAGACAGCTACTTTTCAAAATCGATCCCGAAAAATCACATCATTTAAGTCTTAATGCGCTGCAGGTTTTGCAAAAACTTCATTTAAGTAGCCTGGTGGCTGCTGGTTTGGATAAAAATGCTTAATATATTGGTGTCCTAGTGCCTTTTCAGCAGTTTCCCGATAAAATGCTGCCTCGATCGATAATCACCTAGCGAGAACACCAACATTGAAAACAGAATTCCTCGGTAAAACGCTATCTGGACCTTTTACTATTCCCTCTGGCATCGTCACCACGTCGGCCTCAGTTATACAGGCTGTCTTCGACACCATGCCGGAAGTCGGTGTTCTTACAACGAAAAGTATCGGTCCGGTACCCAGAGCAGGTTATCGAGAGCCGGTGTTGAGCCAATATGCTCCTGGTTGTTTTGTAAATGCCGTTGGATTGACCAACCCTGGCGCTGCCCAATCTGCTGAGTTGATGTCAGGTTTAAGCATACCTGAGGATCGATTTCTGCTGATTTCGATTTTTGGCGGTAGTGTTGAAGAGTATGTAGAGGTAGCAAAAATTATGGCTCCTCACGGTGATGGTCTCGAGCTTAATTTATCCTGTCCTCATGCCAAAGGGTATGGCATGGCCATGGGGCAAGATCCCGAGTTAGTCAGGGAAATTGTTTCAGCGGTAAAACAATCGGTTTCTATTCCTGTGGTGGCGAAGTTGACGCCTAATGTCGACAATATTGGAGAGATTGCCAAAGCAGCAGTGGATGGTGGTGCCGATGCTATTTGTGCCATTAATACTGTAGGTCCTGGTAGTCATATGTCGCATGGTCACCCGGTGCTAAGTAATGGATTGGGTGGAATGTCTGGTAAAGGGGTTCTGCCGCTAGCCCTGAAATGTGTTTCTCAAATTAGCGATGCTGTTGATTGTCCCATCATCGCCTGCGGAGGTATTAGCAGTGCTGACAACGTTCGTGCGTTTCAGGCTGCAGGTGCATCTATTATTGGCGTAGGTTCAGCGTTGATTGGAATGACGACGCAGCAAATGGCTGACTACTTTAGTACGCTGAATAAAGATTTGGAAGAAAACATTGATACTGCCGAAGCGTTGGTTCAGTACGATGTTGATATGGCGTTTTCTCCAGTTACATTGGTAGAAAACACAGTTGTTTGTGATGATATTTCAATTTTAACCTTTGATCGAAAAATCGATATTCAGGCCGGTGAGTTTATCTTTTTGTGGATTCCCGGTTTGGGAGAAAAACCATTTTCTGCTCTGGATAATGATCCGTTCAAGCTTGCTGTTATCAATGTGGGCGAGTTTACCAAAGAGTTAATAGAGCTTAAGCCTGGTACGCAGGCTTATGTAAGAGGTCCTCACGGTATTCCCGTAAGCCCTGCGAAGGACGCAAAAATCATGGCTGTTGCAGGTGGTACAGGTTTGGCTGCTGTTTACCAGATAGCGCGTGATTTTGGAAATGCAGAAATATTTGTGGGCGCTCGTACTGCTGATCGGCTTTATTATAATGAGGAATGTAAAGCTCATAGCACTGTGCATGTTGCTACGGACGATGGCAGTGAAGGTTATCACGGTGTTGTTACTGAGATGTTGCGTTCTCGATTACAGAGTATGTCGAAAGAGGAGCTGAAGAGTATTTGCTTTTATAATTGTGGCCCAGCCCCGATGGTCCATGCGGCGGTTGCTGTTCAAAAAGAATTTTGTTCTAACAGTCAGATTTTTAGTGCTATCGATTATCTTACGAAGTGTGGTGTTGGTATTTGCGGGGCTTGCAATTCACCTGATGGCCGACGGATATGTGTGGATGGTCCTTTTATGGTTGCTTACTAAGGGACGATTATTTGGGGGCTGGTGAAGCAGGTGGTTTAAGCGGTGCGCCAGCTTGTCAGCTTTCTACCTGAACTATCTGGCAGTTTGTCGATACTTTAGGTGATGAGGTGCCAGTGATTGGTGTGGGTGGTATTACTGATAAAGCTTCGGCAAAAGAAAAAGTCGCAGCAGGCGCGAGCCTGCTGCAGATATAGTGTGGGTTTATTTATCGAGGTTCCGATCTGATAAAAGAGTCGGTTGAGGCATTTGATTAGAATGAAATCTTGTGTAGCCCGGCAATGCCTGTATAGCCATACCAGTGGTCTTGACGGCCTTCGCGCCATCCTGAAACCCATTGGAAACGCATGGCTTCACTTTCATGTGGACAGTTATCGATTGTTCTGCCTTGAATGGCTGCTTTGTAGCCGTGGTTAAATGCGCGTTCTTGTCCATCACGTTTTTGTTTTTTCATTTATAATCTCCGTGTAAACATTTGAATGATTTTTGTTTGTAGTGCCTGGCTTGCTGTTCCTCCTGATAGGGTTTTTTATTGTTGGATAGTAAGAACACCAAATTATGGTGTTTAAGTGAATGATTTTTATGCTATACCAAAGGGCATATATATACCCTGATGGTATAAAGAATCTAAGTAATTGAGTTTTAATAAGATATTTTCAGATAAAATATCGCCTTATAAGTGAAATATAAGCTTCTTCTCTTTGCTCAGAACAAGAAATTCTAAAAAAACTGATTAAAAAATAACCGAATTATTATATGCAAATTACATTATTTATTAGTTGCCCTAAAGGCGTTGAGTTGCTGCTTCAAGAAGAGCTTGAAAGTTTTGGGCTTGGAAATTTTAAGCAAACTGTGGGAGGCGTGTATTGTCCGGCAGAGTTTGACGACATTTATAAGGTGTGTCTCTGGTCGCGTTTGGCAAACAGGGTTATCTGGATGCTTGAGCAGAAAATGGTTTATAACAAGGAAGAGTTTTATCAAACAGTAAAAAACATTTCATGGCCAAGTTGTTTTTCGGTGCAGAAAACCTTTGCTGTTAATTTTAAAGGAACCAATAATTTTATTAAACATACTAACTATGGCGGCTTGTTAATTAAAGATGCTGTGGTAGACCACTTTAAAGAAGAGTTAGGTGAACGACCTGATGTAGAACCTAAAAATCCTGATGTGCAACTCTATGCGCATGTTAACCGTGGCAAATTGATGTTGGGTATTGATGTGTCCGGGGGGAGTTTACATCAACGCGGATATCGTCTGAAAGGCTCCAAGGCACCTTTGAAAGAAAATCTGGCTGCAGCCTTGATGTTACGAGCGGGTTACAAAAAAGATGATCATCGTCAGTTGGTTGATCCAATGTGTGGATCGGGTACCTTGTTGATAGAAGGTCTTTTAATACGTTTAGGCATTGCGCCCAATATTGACCGGGAATTGTTTGGTTTTGAAAGTTTATTGCGTCATAAGCCGGTTGTGTGGAATGAGCTTCTGGGTGAGGCGAAGGCGATTCGTGACTCGTCATTGAAAGCTTGTCGTGAAAGTGGGCTACCTTTGGCCAGGGGGTTTGATAAGGATATGCG
>CBDUPD010000168.1:0-5939 GCA_965368985.1 uncultured Spongiibacteraceae bacterium
GACCTGACTGGTCTTGCTAATAAATTAATGCTCGAACATTATGTTGAGTCTTTGATTTTTCGAAGCCAAAGATTGTTACAACGATTTTCAATAGTTTATATCAACGTTAAAGGCTTTTCTGACATTAATCAGGATTATGGTCATCATAGCGGTGATCAGGCATTAAAGTTATTGGCTAAAAGATTGTGTGGAATAGTTAGAAAGACAGATATTGTTGCACGTTTAAAAGATGATCGTTTTGTTATAGTTTTGGCTAATATCAAGGAAGAAGAAAATGTTACCGTATTTGTTGATAAACTTACTCGCCTGTTGGGTGAGGCGTTGGTAACCAACAAACATGAATTATCATTGGAATATGAAATTGGAATTGTAGATTACCCTGAAGATGGCGCTTCACTGGAAGAATTATTAGATAGACTATCTGGTCCCATGAAGTCTGAGCCTTCTATTGATGAGGAAGCTTATGTTCGAGCATAAGTTATACAATTTTATCGGTAGATTCGTTCCAGGTGAATACGAAGATGTTATTGTCTCGGAATTGATCAGGGCCCGCTTTTTTGTTCTGACAGTGCTGCTGTTTTTTATTGGAACAATGACAGTTTTTTCTTCGTGGCTGATTGTGAATAAAGGGCAGGTGTTATTAGCTGAGTGGTCACTAATTCTCAGTAGCTTAATTGTTCAGTTTTTCTGTCTGACACTTTTTATCTCCAGGTCAAGGCTTGATCTTGCGTCAAAAATGCTGGTTTGGGTGCATTATGTTTTTATCTTGATACTTGTACTGATTTCCAATGGCATACATTCACCATTTGTTGTGGCATTTATCTTTATGCCAGTGTTCTGTGGTTTTTTAATCAATGTCTATCACTGCAAATTGATGCTGGTACTTAGTTTAATGTTATTGGTTGCTCTCAGCTTATGTGATCAATACGATATTCAGCTTCTCACCATGCTTAATCATAATGCTGATAGTTTACGAATGATTCTTTTTGTTGTTGGTATGTTATTGGTTATCGCCACATTTGCTTCCTATGAGATTACTGTAAGCGCATTGATGAATGCGCTGGTTGACGAAAAAAACAAATTTTTGAACCTTGCCGAGCATGATGCCTTGACAGGGCTTTTAAGTTATCAGGCTTTTGAAAGAATTCTTGATGCAAATATTCGTCGAGGCACATCTTTTGCGGTATTTTATATCGATATTAATAATTTCAAGGTTATTAATATGCAGCACGGTCATAAAGAGGGCGACCGTGTGTTGCAGCAGATAGCTGCCAGAATAGGAAACGCTATTCGAAATGATGATGTTGTTGCACGGGCAGAGAGTGATGAATTTATTGTTTTGATTAATGATATTACCGAGAATACTGATCTTGAGGGTATTGCAGATACAATAAGGCAAAGCGTCAGTGTAAAATTACAATTATCAACAAAAAATAAAATAGATATCCCTCAATGTAGTATTGGTTACAGCGATACTCTAAGTGGATCTATTGCAAAATCAACTTTGTTGTCTCTTGCCAAAGCATCATTACGTTAAAAAGTATTGGGTATTTAACTGCCAGTGGTATACAAAATGACAAAATTAAAAATTTATAAAAGACCTGAATCTCCATTACTTGAAATGGAAACCGACTTGCCATTGGAGATTGCAGAACTTATGGATGATGCAGGAATTACCTATAGGCAAATCAATGTTGGCCCAGGATATTACTCGATACATGATGATGAATCTCTGGATAAAATACATCGTGAATTAAAGAAAGAGGCCGTATTGGATAAATTGCATCATTGTTCGGCAATATCGGTTGAAAAGTCTGATGCCAGTCACGACAAGATTCGCCTTAAATATCTCAGTGAGTTTACATTAGAACAAGCAGAAGCTTTTTTAATACTTGATGGAAAATATCAGATCAATTTGCACCTTGAAGAAAAAGTGATTCAACTGAGGTGTGAGAAAGGTGATTTTATTATTATACCGGCTAACGTTAAACGCTGGATGGATATTGGTGAGAAAGGTAAATTTTCTGCAGTGAAATGTACAGAGCAAGAAGAGATGGCTGCAATTTGTTATACCGGCAGTAACATTGCTGATCGTTTCCCCAGATTGACCTAGGCTTGGAACCGTAAATGCGCAAGCCAACACGAAAAAAGCGTCTTAAACGTATAAAAACCGGTCGTTGGGAACGTCAATGGTCAGTTACCAAAGCTGGAATAGCTGCCGGTACAAACGCGACTACACAAATGTGGGGGTCTGCATTTCTACCCAAGTCACAACGCCAGAAAAGAAACAAACGCATTTTGTCCGAACAATCCCAATATCTGGTTGATCAGTTAGGTGAGCTTAAAGGTAGTGTTGTAAAAATTGGCCAGATTATGGCCCTTTATGGTGAGCATATCTTACCTGAAGAGGTAACAGATGCTCTGAGAACTCTTGAGGAACAAACGACTGCATTGCAGTGGTCCGCAATAGAAGAGGTTGCTCGAAATGAGTTGGGAGATAAGCTGGATGATTTTGTCGTTGATCAGGAGCCTATAGGAGCAGCATCGTTAGCACAGGTTCATCGAGCATTGCATAAACCAAGCGGTGACTGGGTTTGTTTAAAAATTCAATATCCTGGTGTCGCAGAATCCATTGATAGTGATCTGGGAAGCGTTGTTCGGCTTTTGAAGCTGAGTCGAATGGTTAATGTCGGTAATGACCAATTTGATGAATGGATTAATGAAGTCAGTACGCTATTGCATTTCGAAGTTGATTACCTCAGAGAAGCACAAGTAACACAGGACTTTTACAATTTCCTGAAAGATGATCCGGTATTCTTTGTTCCGGAAGTTTACCCTGAATACTCAACTGGAAAAATTCTGGTCAGTAGTTATCAATCAGGCTATGCCGTTAGTGAACCTGAAGTTCAGAATATCTCCCGGGAAGAGAGAAACAGGCTAGGCAAAGCCTTTCTGGAATTATTTATTAAAGAAGTATTTGAGTGGGGTGAAATACAAACAGACCCGAACTTTGGTAATTATCGCCTGCAAAGTGATGACGATGGAAAATACCGAATAGTACTTCTCGATTTTGGTGCGGTCTTAAAATATGATGATGATTTTTTAAAGCCTGTCATTTCTATTATTCTTGGTGCCTATAAAAATAACTATGCTCAGGTTAAACAGGGCGCAATAGATTTGGGAATGATGCAGGAGGAATATCCTGAAGAAGTACATAAAGATTTTGCTGACTTGTGCTGCTTGTTAGTTGAACCGTTTGTTCACCAGCATCGGGAAGTGCCTTTAGGCACCTTGAATAAAAATGGAGAGTATCGCTGGGGTAATAGTAATTTACCTAAACGTGCCGCTAAATTTGCCGCCAAATCAGCCATGAGTAAATATTTTTCTGTGCCGCCCAGAGAGTTTGCATTTTTAAGCAGAAAGCTGCTGGGTGTGTATAGTTTTATTTCTGCACTGGATGCCGAGTTTAACCCGACCGATATATTGGATAAGTATCTTGATTAATTTTTCTGTTTTTTAACGCCACATCAACCAAATTCTGTTATTAAGGGCTTATCAGGCTAAAACCAGATTTACGTAGTTGCTAGATTTCTCGAGTGGCTGCAGCTAAACCGGCTTTTCTTCCAGAGAATGTGGCATCACCTACTGAAGTACCACTGCTATAGCCTTCTCCAGTACATGGCACACCACAAGCTGTACGGCCAGCCGCATAAAGCCCGGGTATAACATCACCGCTAAGGTTAATCACTTCTCCTGTTGGTAGGGTTTCAAGCCCGCCAAAGGTAAAGAAAGGAATAATCACACCTCGACCGGGTGTGCAATCCAGAGCAACATAGGGTGCTTCTATGGGTCGCAGCCATTCTTCGGTTTTGTGAAAGAGTGGGTCGTTATGATCTTTGGCATGTTGATTATAAAATTCAATCGTATGTTTGAGCATACCTTCAGGGATTTTGAGTTCTTCTTCTAACTCTTCAACAGTCTCACCCGTAGCAATAATGTCGGCGTTTAAGAGGGGTGGTTGGACAAAATCTTCACCAGCATGCAATACCATAAAAATTCTTCCTTCAGGTTGCATTAAGATATTATGTGCAACGCGACTGTGATAGCAGTCTTCACTGACAAAACGTTGCCCCTGGCTGTTAACCAGAATACCAAAGGCTGTTTCAGCGGGAGGATAAGTAGGCATTGAAATAAAGCCTTCATCCATATTGATGGCTGAACCGCCTACGCCCATACCCATTAAAATACCGGTGCCTGTGTCACCAGGATTGCCAACAGGGTAGTTGCCACGGGCAAGTTTTGGCGCATACTTTTCAATCATTTGCTGATTCATGCAAAAGCCACCATTACAAAGGATAACACCCTTGCGTGTTTTTACGGTGTACTCTTTTTGATCTATTCTAACAATGAGGCCGTGTACATGGTTGTTGTCATCTGCAATTAACGTGAGTACACGGGCTTCACACTTTATATCAACGCCCCGGTTTTTTACTTCATTGGCTAATGTGTTAAATAATAAAGTACCGCAGTTATCACCTTCAATTTGCGGAGCATGACCTCTGGGGCAGGGTTTTGCTATTTCAGAAAAAGGCCAGTTTCTTTCGCTGCCCGAGTATAAGAGGCCATCATCGGTCATTGGAATAATTGCACGTCTTTCATGAAACGAGTGTTTAAAGGGTACGCCTTTGTCTATAAGCCAGTCGAAGTGAGCTGTGCTGCCTTCACAATAGGCGCGAATCTTTTCTTCATTGGCTCTGGCACCAAAAGACTTCATCATATAATTGAACATGTCTTCGGTGCTGTCTTCGAAACCACAACTGCGTTGCACAGGGGTTCCCCCATTGCCACCCATATAAAGCTCCCCAGATGAGAGAGCAGTAGACCCACCACCGGCACTAGCTAGTTCAAAGATAATGACTTTGCTGCCAGCATCAGCAGCTTCAATGGCAGCGCAGGCACCAGCGCCACCAAAACCAACCACGGCAATATCTGTTTCATAATCCCAATTATCTATTTGTGATAGCTTACGGGGAATAGTTGGTCGGGTTTTAGGTGAATCTGGCAAGAGGGCTATCTCCGTAAATGTATATTTTATCGATTAATTATTGTTTCTGGCAATGATCTTATCATCATGTATAGGTTCGTTATACAGCTGAGAAATATGAAAATATTAAAAAAAGGACTAATAAATCATTATTTCATCAGTGCTTTTTAATTCCAAAAAGTAATAATAGGATATAGAAATCATTTTTTTGTTATAAGTGGGTGCAAATTATTGTATGATGCGACCCGTTAATTTAACACAGCAATATTTCTACAAATTACTGGAGTAACTCATGGCTAAAACATTTGAAATTAAAGAACTGACTGAAAAGACAAACGACCTTGTTAAAAATATTTGGTTTGCCGGTCTTGGTGTTTGCAGTAAAGCAGCTGATGAAGCTCAAGATCAATACGGTAAAGTAAACAGTGAAGTGTCTAGCCTGTTTGATGAGTTGGTGTCTAAAGGTAAAAAAGTTGAAGGTGATCTTCAGGGGAAGACAACTGAAATAAAAGAAAAATCATCAACTACTCTTGATGAGCGCCTGGCACAGGTTAAAAGTACCCTTAAATTTACTTCTAAAAAGTCAGCTATAGATAGCCAGCTAGCAGATGTGAGCAGTAAGCTTGATTTGGTTATTAAAGCTTTGGAAGCTAAAAAGACTACAAAAAAAGCTGCGGATTCCAAGGCTGCATAATGCTTTTTAATTAGTTTTACCAGAAAGGGAGCGATGCTCCCTTTTTTCTGCGCACTCTACATGCTGTATGGTGTATTGAAAAAATTAAGTGTCTTTAAAAATTCTCTTTTCGGTTTCGTCATGATGACATTTCAAAGTTGAGTTTTACATTTCTATCATTGATTCCTAATATATTGATAACAGCCGCAAGCTCACAGGAAG
>CBDUPD010000169.1:0-5890 GCA_965368985.1 uncultured Spongiibacteraceae bacterium
AGTTTTTTCCCCATGCTCCTGAGGCCATGTATGCCAACGAAGTACATTTCTATAACGAGATAAGGCCAAACATCGATATTGAAACACCTGCCAGTTACGGCTGTGTATTTGATAAAACTAACGGACAGTTTGGTGTACTAATGGAAGACCTGAGCCTACGCCAGGCTACATTCCCTAACGCCACAATGAATATCAACCTCGAACAGATGAAAAACCTGCTTAACAATCTTGCCAAGTTGCATGCCATGAACTGGCAAAGTGAAAAACTTGATACCGACTATTCCTGGCTACCAAAAACCATTGAAGGCGGTATGTTCCCGGTTTTTAATGCTATTGGCTTTGATCTTATTCAAGACCAGGTTAATAAAAACCCGTTTAAACAAGACCTGCTGGCACCTCTAAACAAAACCGTTAAAGAATTATGGGAAGCCAACTGGAAAGCACAAGATATCCTTTACCAGCGCGAGCCGCTATCGTTAATTCATGGTGATACCCATATTGGCAATACCTATCTTTTACCTGATGATGATGCTGGCTTGCTTGACTGGCAATTAATGGTAAAAGGCCCATGGGTAAATGATATCAGCTATTTATTAGCAACCGGACTCAGCACAGAGGATCGTCGCCAGCATGAAAAAGCACTTTTGAAATTTTATTGGAAACGACTTAATGAACATGGGGTAACAGAAAAATACGATGAAAAACGTGTTTGGAAAAGTTACCGTATTGCAGCCATATGGGGACTGGTAATAGGCTGGTTAATAACCCCACCCCAAAATTATGGCGAGGATATTACGCATGCGAATATCTCACGCACAACAAATGCCATTATGGATTTAAAGAGTTTTGAGGCGTTAGAATATTAGAATAAAAAGAAAGATGCTAAAAAGAGGAAAGCTGGAACAGCTTTCCTCTTTTGAACTGTACAAAATTAAAAACTGTAGTTATATCCCAAGCTCACAATATATACGTTAGTCGCAGTTAACTCACCATCAAATGTAGTGTATGAAGGAGATGGAGCCTCTTGTGTTTCATTCACTTCCACACTATCCCCATCTATATATACGAATGAAATATCAAAAACATTCGAATCATGCAGATCAAATGTAGCACCAATTGTATACCAGTTACGATCAGCATCAGGGATAGTCAATGTACGATGCTCATCTTCAACAGGAGACTCATCAAATGCATAACCAAATCTTAAAGTCGTCATCTCATTCAACTGCGTTTCAGCGCCGATAGAATAACGCCAGGCATCATCCCAATTTTCTGTTTTAAGTTTCTTTTTGTCCGATCCACTAATATTTTCTGACAAATCTTCAGCAGTCAAATCCTCAAAGCTACTCCATCCAGTCATTTGAGCACCTAACATGAACTTCCATTCATCATTCACATCGAACACATAGCCGACTTCAAACATTTCTGGCAAATCAGCTGTCAATGAACCATCTAACTTACGAACGGCACCAACTGATGAGTCAAATATATCCAGATCACCTTCAAACTCCAGGTCTACAGCTGATTGATAGCGAATACCCAAATGATGAGAAGCATTAATATCCCAAAGTAAGCCCGCTTGCCATCCAAACTCATCGCCATCACCATCAAGTTTTAAAAGAGTAGTACCTTTAGGCACACTTGTAATTGTTGAAAATGTCTGCGAACTGGAGTTTTCAATATACCCTTCACCATGAATGTAACTAATCCCTAAACCCAATGAAAGAGATTCAACGGGCTTAAAAGCAACCACAGGAGTTATATAATAAGTTTTTATCGACGTTTCCTGGGCAAATTCTGAGCCAGCATAATTAGAACCATAATCAGTAGACAAACCAAAATGGCTATTCATGGATATTCCCCACGACCACTGATCATTAATAGGGCTTACATAATAAAACCCGGGAATAACTGCAGATGGAGCAACATCATCAGCATCTGCATTCGCAGTTAACCCAGGAGCATATTGAGAAGTAACTTCACCCTCAACATCAATATCAGGATCAATATAGTGAACAACTAAAGAATAATTACGTTTTTCAAACATCCCCGCGGCAGCCGGGTTTCTGGCAATAACACCGGCATTATCATGCATGGCAGGCTCACCTGCATGAGCACGCCCCATACTGGCAACACTGAATTCGTTTAACTGAAAGCCAGCTGCCATGGTCATCGGCGCAAATGCCATGGGTGCAATTATTGCCCCAGATAACCCCATTAGCTTAAGAACATTCTTCATAATTCATACCCCTATTCATTATGGTTTTCCATTGATAACAAGAACTTCGCTACAATTTTAGTTAATAATTACAGATAGATTACATATATTCCATAAAAAAGACCATACAAATTCAAGTGTATGGAAGAACCTAGAGATTCACTATTTGAACAACTGACTCACTTGTAGCAGATTGATCACTGGATTCATCATCTTTCCCCTCAATATCATCCTCTCGCGCCCAAATACTGGACGGTTGAATCTCGGCCTCATCCTCATCACTATAGGCATAAGCTGCTCGCTCCTCTGAACGATCAATAGCAAGGTCTTTAAAATCAAACAAATCTAAATCGGCCATTTGCGAAGGTGCGATATTTTGTATTGCGCCAAAAATATTGGCCATTCTCCCAGGCTGATTTTTTTCCCAGTCACGCAGCATAAGCTTAATATTTTGTCGCTGCAGATTTTCTTGCGAACCACATAAATTACACGGAATAATAGGAAACTGTTTAACTGCAGCAAGCCGCTCAAGATCAGCCTCTTTGCAATATGCCAATGGCCGAATAATGATATTTCTCTTATCGTTGGAAAGTAGTTTTGGGGGCATTGATGATAGCCTGGAACCATAAAACATATTCAAAAACAGCGTTTCAATAATGTCATCACGGTGATGACCCAGGGCAATTTTAGTCGCGCCTATTTCTTCAGCAAAGGCATATAAATTGCCCCTGCGAAGTCGTGAACATAAAGCGCATGTGGTTTTACCTTCGGGGACCTTCTCTTGAACAATACTGTAAGTATCTTTTTCAAGAATATGAAAAGGCACACCGATAGATTCAAGATAGGCGGGTAACACATGCTCGGGAAAACCCGGCTGCTTTTGGTCCAGATTAACCGCTACCAATTCAAAATTTACCGGAGCACTTCGCTGCAAACTCAAGAGAATATCCAGCATGCCATAGGAATCTTTACCGCCAGAGAGACATACCATTACCTTGTCGCCCTCTTCAATCATATTGAAGTCTTCTATGGCACGACCCACACAACGTCGCAAACGTTTCTGCAGTTTATTACTATTGGTTTTCTCTTTTTTGGAAGGCTCTTGAATCACACTCATTAAACTCTGGCTATTTCGGGCGGTAACAAAAAATCATTTTACACAAAATCGCGTCCAAAGTCCCTATTTACAGGTCATCCCGAGGGTAGCCGAGAGATCTCCAGAAAGCCTCGCGATACATCAAGGATCCCCCTCGGCTACGCCAGGGATAATTTGGAAAATAGCAATTTTCCAAATTACTTTGAATTTCATCGCCCAGAAGCATAAAATATGCCGGCTTCTTACCAGAGGTCAAAATTCGTTTAATGCTGCTTTACCGAGCAGTGTGCCCATAAAACTCTTCCAAGGGGATTGAGAAACATGAAACAACCTGTTCGCGTTACTGTTACTGGTGCAGCTGGCCAAATTGGCTACGCATTACTTTTCCGCATTGCTTCTGGCGCCATGTTGGGCGATGACCAACCTGTTATTCTGCAACTTCTGGATATCACTCCGGCTTTAGACGCACTTGAAGGCGTTAAGATGGAGCTGGACGACTGTGCTTTTCCTCTTTTAGCAGGTGTTGTTTGTACCGATGATCCTGAAGTTGGCTTTAAAGACTCTGACTACGCGCTATTAGTTGGTGCACGTCCTCGTGGTCCAGGTATGGAGCGTAAAGATCTGCTTGAAGCTAATGCAGCAATCTTCTCTGTACAGGGTAAGGCTATTGATAAAACAGCCAGCAAAGATATTAAAGTATTGGTTGTCGGTAACCCTGCAAATACCAATGCCCTGATCACGCAACGTAATGCACCAAGCATTAACCCACGTAACTTTACTGCGATGATGCGTCTTGATCACAACCGCGCCAAATCTCAACTTGCCGAGAAAACTGGCAACGCAGTAACTGACGTTAGCAACATGACTGTTTGGGGCAACCATTCAGCAACTCAATACCCTGATCTTTCATCAGGTAAAGTTGCCGGCAAGCCTGCATTAGAGCTGGTTGAGCAATCATGGTATGAGAATGACTACATTCCAACTGTTGCACAACGTGGCGCAGCTATTATTAAAGCACGTGGCGCATCTTCTGCAGCTTCTGCTGCCAATGCGGCTATTGACCATGTTCGTAACTGGGCGCTGGGCACTGAAGGCGATGACTGGGTATCAATGGGTATCTACTCTGATGGCTCTTACGGCATTCAGGAAGGCTTGATCTACTCTTTCCCTTGTCGTTGTAAAGATGGCGAATGGGAAATCGTTCAAGGTCTTGAAGTTGGTGAATTCAGTAAAGAAAGAATGAAGGCCACTGAAACCGAACTGGCTGAAGAACGCGACGCTGTTCAACATCTGCTTCCTTAATTAGTTTTCACACGCAGATATAATTCCTGGCCCGGCAATCGCCGGGCTTTTTTATTTGCGTCTATACTGTTTCAATCAACCATTTCTATATTAATCAGAACTTATTGATGAAACAGATAAAACATCGCACCTTTAAATTTTTCACACTGCTTACATGCTTGCTGGCAATCGATGGTTATTGTCTTGAGCAGCAACAGATTACAACGCTTCAACTACACAATATTCAACCCGAACTGCTGCTACCAACAATCAAGGCACATCTTTCAACTAACAGCTCGGCAAGTGTTTATAAGAATCAATTAATTCTCAATGTCACCGATAAAGAATTGGCAACAATTCAACAATTAATCAACCAGCTCGACATACCAGGAAAACAGCTACTAATTTCAATAAAGAAAGCTGGATCTGATAAAATAAAACAACAGCAGGGTGAAATTAATCTTCATTACCAGAGAAAACCTAAAATACAAACAGGGAATACTAACACCTTACGGTTAGGTTCAGAAACAAAAACAACTATCACGATAAATCCGCAAAATATTAATCAATCAACTTCTTTAAAACAAGGGATCAGAGCTACAGAAGGTTCACCTGTTCTTATCAATACAGGAACCACTCTAGTAACAAACAATCAGCCATTAATTAATGCGAATAGCGGTTTTTTTGCCACCGCCTGGGTCAATGGAAATAGTGTGACAGTGAAAATTATTCAACAACAACAGAATTTTAAAGATACAAAAACGATAACCAGGCAGCAACTACACACACAAGTTACAGGGGGCTTGAATCACTGGATTCCTATTGGCAGTATTGTTGAGAACTCAAATACAGCTAACCACTTATTGAATATAGAAACTTTACACAATACAGCCCTGTATTATATCAAGGTTGAACTATTGGAATAAACAGTGTGACCTTGAGCTGGTTATATTGGAATATTATAAAAGGTAGTATCTTCAGAAAAGAAAGACGAGATAATATCTTGTTTATTATCAGCTTCTATTGTTTTTATTAAATTTATTACTGTATCTGTAATGATTATTCATCAAGACCTTCAGGCCAGTCTCGGGAAATAACTGATTGCCACTGAGGTTTACGCTTCTCAAAATAGGCTGTACCTCCTTCAATCGCATCGGGCTTACCCATAGTGAAGTGTAACAACTCTGTTTCTTTTTTCTCCATGTCATCTAAAGTCATTTCATGTGACACCCACATTAATCGTTTGGCAATACCGGTAATAAGAGGCGCGCAATTTGTCGCCAGATTTGTCGCCA
>CBDUPD010000170.1:0-5850 GCA_965368985.1 uncultured Spongiibacteraceae bacterium
GTTTCATCAGCAGGAGAGGCATTGTTAATAGTGGAGTGTGGCTCCATAAGTATAGTGGCGTCAGGGTCTTCAGCTTCGGCATCTGGTTCAGATTCAGGTGCATTGTGTTGGGTCTGAAGTTTTTCAACCTCAGTCATACTTAAGATGCTGATGTCACCATCAGTTTTCTTTTCTTCAGGTTTTTCGCTGTCTGCTTTGGTGCCTTTGTCGTTATCTTCAGCCATGAGTTCCATCATATTATTTTGTTTTAGCTTATAGCATTTTACACAAAGAGGCTTGAATGAAAACATGAGAAGCTCTTTTTTATTGTGGCGGTAACCGGTGGTAATGAATATACTTTTTCAAATATTCTGAATATCCAGGTCTTTCATTGTCTGAAACAAATTTTGAGAAGCATGTTGATGTGACTGAAGCGGGCTCTTTGGCAGTTAGTTTGTTGAGCCAGCAAACAGGCCTGTCACAACAAAAAATAAAAAAAGCGATGCAAAAAGGGGCGGTATGGCTTACTCGAGAGGGTTATACCCAACGAATCAGGCGTGCTAAAAAAAGCCTGAAAGAAAGTGACCAGTTGCATCTGTATTATAATGAAGAGGTGCTTGATCAGGTATGTTTACCTGCAGAGCTAATAGCAGATGAAGGCGAATATTCTGTCTGGTTTAAGCCGTACGGTATGTATTCTCAAGGTTCCAGGTGGGGTGACCACTGTACAATTTATCGATGGGCAGAAACTCAACTTTATCCTGAGCGACCTTCCTTTCTGGTGCATCGACTTGATAGAGCAACCTCGGGATTGATTTTGCTGGCTCACAGCAAGAACGCAGCGCGAAATCTGACTGAGCAATTTGAGCAGCGGGTGACAGAAAAAACTTATTGTGCTCGAGTTGAAGGCGACTTCTCTTTTTACCAGTCTGCTACATTGGTTGACAAGCTTATTGATGAGAAAGAAGCTCGCAGTGTTGTACGCTGCCTTGAATATAACAAGACTGAAAATATATCCCGAGTTGAAGTGCAGTTACTGACAGGTCGTAAACACCAAATCAGAAAGCACCTATCTTCACTGGGCTTCCCTGTTTTGGGTGATCGCTTAT
Source organism: uncultured Spongiibacteraceae bacterium (assembly GCA_965368985.1). Classification (GTDB taxonomy): domain Bacteria; phylum Pseudomonadota; class Gammaproteobacteria; order Pseudomonadales; family DT-91; genus CAZTZY01. The sequence goes on from CBDUPD010000170.1 coordinate 1,089, forward strand.
ATGGAGGGGCTCAATGTGATCGGTTTAACCTGCAGTTACAGGCTTATCTTTTAGGTTTTAATTGTCCGGTTACTTCAGAGAAAAGGTGTTATGAATTGCCACGGCATATGCGGTTGTGACATGATATTTTATGCGTGACTACGCACGATAATAAAAGTTCGAAGGCAGGTGAAATATGGATTGGAAATGGTTCGGTAAGTTTCATACAAAAGTATATCAATTAAGTGGCGGGCGTATTGGGGCCAAACTTGATGGGTTGGATATGGTTTTGTTAGATACTATTGGTCGTAAAACCGGTCAGGTTCGCACGATACCTTTAGCCTGTTATCCCTATAAAGATAGTGTGATAGTTGTTGCGGGTAATAGCGGTTTTGATAAACATCCGGTCTGGTTTTTGAATTTGCAATCCAGACCTGATATCACTATTCAGTTGGGGTGTGAGCGGTTTTATGTGGTGGCAGAAGAGTTGAAAGGTGCTGAAAGAGAAGCGTGTTGGCAGCAAGTGATAAAAGTTAACCCCAGATTGATGGATTACAAGAAGAAAGTCTCAAGAGATATTGCTGTTGTTTATTTGAAAAGACAATAAAAGAGATTTCTGTTATTAAAGCGTAAAGTCATTTTTTCGGCTGATGAATATAAATACGTGCGCTATCAATAACATTGCCGTTAAATTCTAACATTTCAATAGTGTGTTGGTCTATTTGTATAGCGGCAACTGCATCCGGGAATGATTCCAGATGTTCAAGTATTAATCCGTTTAGTGTTTTAGGGCCGTCAACAGGAAGTTTCCAGCCTGTCTTTCGGTTTATATCCCGAATTGAAACAGAGCCGGGAACAATAAAAGAGCCATCTCTTTGTAATTCAAATTCATCGTTGATATTGGTAAGGTTTGAGGTGAATTCACCAACTATCTCTTCGAGAATATCTTCAAGTGTTACCAGTCCCATAATGGCACCGTATTCATCAACAACAACAGCGATACGGCGTTTTTCCTTTTGAAAATTCATTAGCTGCATATGCAAGCCGGTGCCTTCGGGTACAAAAACGGGCTCTCTAATGATCTTTCTTAGTGCATCTTTGCTGAAATCATGGTTGCTGAGTAATTTGCCCAGACTGCGCATGTGTAAAATACCTACAATATTGTCGATATCTTCGTTGTATATTGGAATGCGGGTGAACTCGCAGTTTTCAAGTTGTTTAAGTATGACTTCTTCGCTGGCGTCAAGGTCAATAGCAAACATCTCCCCGCGTGGAATCATAATATCTTCAACAGTGGCAGTTTCAAGATCAAGAATGTTGAGTAGCATTCCCTGATGACGGTCGGGAATCAGGTCGCCAGCCTCGTCAACAAGTGTTCGTAATTCCTCTGAGCTGAGTTGGTCATCTTGAGCTTTTTTAGGATCCAGTCCCAATATTCGCAATAGTAGATCTGTTATGTGGTTAACCAGCCAGACCACCGGGTAAAGTACCTTAAGTAACACCGTTAATATAGCACTGGCGGGAAATGCAAAGCGTTCAGGGTAAAGTGCGGCAACAGTTTTGGGTGTGATTTCAGCAAATACCAGAATAACAATTGTTAAAATGCCGGTGGAAATTAAAATGCCTGCATCGCCAAAATAGTGAATTGCAATAACAGTGGCAATAGCTGAGGCCAGAATATTCACCAGATTGTTACCGATCAAAATAACACCAATAAGGCGCTCTGGTCGCGCAAGAAGGTCTAGCGCGCGTTGGGCAGCTTTATGGTTATTTTTACTGAGGTGTTTTAGCCGGTAGCGATTCAACGAAAGCATGCCGGTCTCTGAGCCAGAGAAAAAACCTGAAATAATAATAAGGACGATAATGCAGCCAAAAAGCAGACTGGGAGGCAGGTCGTTCAAAAAAGGTGATTCCTAAAAGTAAACACAAGCTAATCTTGCAGTAATGTTCGGGTTTTGGCAATGTTAAACCACAACATTTTATAAAACCCGATTATGCAGGTAAGTAAAGTTAATGATGGGGTTGTCGGGGTTAAACGCTGGGTATAATGATCTCAAGTACAAGTTTTGTACCAAAGTAGGCTAGCATTAATAGAATAAACCCGCAAATTGTCCATATAGTGGCTGTTGTTCCTCTCCAGCCTTTGACATGACGTCCCAGTAACAAAATTGCAAATATTCCCCAGGCTATCAGTGATAGCAGGGTTTTATGTGCCAGATGTTGTGCAAACATATTTTCAAGAAAAACAAAGCCTGAGGCTATAGAAATGGTGAGCAGTACGAACCCGATTGCAATCATTTCAAATAGTAACTTCTCCATGGTTTGCAGGGGCGGGAGGTATTGAAAGAGGCCAGTGAAATCATGACGTTTGAGTAAATCTTCCTGTGCGGCCAGAGCTACAGCTTGTAATGATGCAATAGTTAAAATGCTATAAGCCAGAATGGATAGAACTATATGTGTAATTAAACCGGTTTCGATAATGATTTTGGGAGTAGGGCTTGCTACCCACTGGCCAATCCCGATGCTGAGCATGGTGAACGGGATTAATATAAAAAGCAGGTTTTCTATTGGCAGCTTTCTCAGTATGGAGATGAGTGCAATGATAGAAATAACACAGAAGATAAGAGAAGAAACCCGGAAAAACCCCAAGTGCAGCGTCTGATTAGGGAATACATTGTAGGTAAGTGTCACTATATGAGCGACTATGCTTAATCCAAGTATTGCCTCAAATAGCCAAGGTATCTGTTTGTCTTTGTTTTTAATCTTGCTTATCAGCACAATAAAGCTGATGAGATAGAGAAAAATTGCAGTAAAGGTGACAAATGTATGCATATTAAAGCTGAAACAGGATGTTCATTAGGCCAAAGCCATGTTTGTCGTTATAATGCCGTGCGCTTTCAAGCAGTGTTCATTTTTTGCTGATATTGGTATGGGCATTTCCATTACATAAATAGTAACTGAATCACTGCGATTAAAGAAGAAAGAAAACCTAACAAACTAATTCATTTAAAGCCGAAGGTTGGCAAGCATGTTTGAGAATTTAACAGATCGCCTATCAGAAACAATAAAAATAGTTTCTGGTCAGGCAAAATTATCAGAAGACAATGTAAAAGACGCACTTCGTGATGTCCGTATGGCTCTGCTTGAGGCCGATGTTGCCTTGCCTGTGGTCAAGGATTTCATTGAGGCAGTAAAAGAGCGTGCGGTGGGTCAGGAAGTTTCTACCAGTTTGAGTCCCGGCCAGGCGTTTGTAAAGATTGTTCAGGATGAATTGATCAGTGTTATGGGGCACAGTACGCAAGGGCTTGAGCTTAATGTGCAGCCACCTGCAATTATTTTAATGGCGGGTTTGCAGGGTGCAGGTAAAACCACTTCGGTAGCGAAACTGGCTCGCATGTTAAAAGAGAGCCAGAAAAAATCAGTGATGGTGGTGAGTGCTGATGTATATCGTCCTGCTGCCATCGAACAGCTGCGTACGTTGGCAAGTGAAGTTGATGTTAACTTTTTCCCGTCAGATGCTTCCCAGAAACCGATTGATATTGCCCAGGCTGCGATTAAAGAAGCCAAGATCAAGTTTTGTGATGTTGTTATTGTTGATACGGCAGGTCGTTTAAGTATTGATGAGGCCATGATGGCTGAGATCAAGGCACTGCATGCAGCTATCAGCCCGGTAGAAACCCTGTTTGTGGTTGATGCCATGACAGGGCAGGATGCTGCCAACACAGCAAAAGCTTTTGGTGATGCCTTACCGTTAACGGGGGTGATCTTAACCAAGGCAGACGCTGATTCACGAGGTGGTGCGGCCCTTTCAGTTCGTACTATTACAGGTAAGTCAATCAAGTTTATGGGTGTGGGTGAAAAAACCGATGCCCTGGAGCCGTTTCACCCTGATCGTTTGGCCTCGCGTATTCTTGGAATGGGTGATGTTCTTTCTTTAATTGAAGAAGCTGAGCAGAAGCTGGACAGGAAAAAAGCCGACAAGTTGGCTTCAAAAATCAAGAAAGGCAAAAAGTTTGACCTTGAAGATTTTAGAGATCAGCTTCAACAGATGTCGAATATGGGTGGAATGTCTTCATTATTAGACAAAATGCCAGGAATGTCTGGTATGGCTCAGGCTGCACAAGAGCAGGTAGATAATAAAATGTTTGTTCAAATGGAGGCGATAATTAATTCGATGACGCCTGCAGAGCGTCGCAACCCCGATATATTGAACGGTTCACGCAAACGTCGTATTACTCAAGGTTCCGGTACACAGCTTCAGGATCTTAACCGTTTGATCAAGCAGCATAAGCAGATGCAAAAAATGATGAAAAAGCTCACCAAAAAAGGTGGAATGCAAAATATGATGCGTGGAATGCAAGGTTTGATGGGGCAGGGTGCAGGTATGCCAGGTGGTATGCCTGGAGGATTACCTAATATAGGTAAGAAGCGCTAAGTTGTTGTATTTAAATTAGAAAAAACAGTTATTTTGTTCGGTTTTCATGAGTATCAATAGATATGGCTCCTGTTTGCTGATCAAGATATGGAAATAACAGATAGATATTGTTAATTACTGTTAAAAAAGGTTTTCATTGGCCTGCGATTTTCGTAGAATATCGCGCCTCTGAAATTGGGTTAAGTGTAGCCTAATGGAAAAATTGAGAATAACTAGCGGAATTTAGCGCATGGTAACAATTAGATTAGCTCGCGGCGGTTCAAAGAAGCGTCCATTTTATCATCTTACAGTGACTGATAGCCGTAAATCGCGTGACGGTCGTTTTATTGAACGTGTTGGTTTTTTTAA
>CBDUPD010000171.1:0-5828 GCA_965368985.1 uncultured Spongiibacteraceae bacterium
ACACAAACCTAACACTTTTTCCGGATATTGCTCAGCAAGATCCAGAGCGATATTTCCGCCCAATGACCAGCCAATCAACCACGTCGGTTCTGTAATTTTTTCTGCCAGTTCGGCAATAAAACTGTCTTTATCTTCCCAGGCAGGATAACAGCAAACATCTGCACAACTCACAACAAACTTCTGCGCCAGCCCCGGCAACAACCATTCAAAAATACCACTATCCATGCTCCAGCCTGGAATCAACAAACAAGGCATAACGGCATCAACACCAATGGCATATTTCTCATCATATTTTTTAACATGCCAATACATTAATCATTCTCACTTATCGGAAGTGCTGCTTTTACCTTTTTTAAAGCACTCAACAAATATTCAACATCTTCTATTTCATGTGCTGCACTCAAGGTAATACGCAACCGCGCCGTTCCCTTTGGTACTGTCGGTGGCCTTATAGCACTTATCCAGATACCTTGCTGACGCAAGCTTTCCTGCCACCCCATGGCAAGCGCTTCATCACCTAACAATAAAGGTTGAATTGCTGTCTCTGAAGGCATCAACGGCAGCTCCATAGATTCAGCTTCAGTGCGAAAAGTGCGAATCAGCTTATCAAGTTTTTCTCTGCGCCAGCTCTCTTCACCAATCAGCTGCAAACTCATTCGTGTTGCGGCTGCAATAGCTGGCGGTAACGATGTTGTATAAATATACGGTCGCGCAAACTGTACCAGTGTTTCAATGATAGATTCCGGCCCTGCAACCATGGCACCAAAACTTCCCATCGCCTTCCCCAGGGTACACATTAATATCGGCACATCATCTTGCGACAAACCAAAATGATCACAGCAACCCAAACCATTTTCACCTAACACACCAAAACCATGCGCATCATCAACCATTAACAGCGCACCATTATCCTTTGCTGTTACTGCAAGTTCAGGCAGTGATGCTATATCACCATCCATACTAAACACGCCATCAACACAAATCAGCTTGCGACGGGCATCACTTGCCTTTTCAAGACGACTTTGCAAACTCGGCACATCATTATGAAGATAACGCTGAAAGCGTGCACCTGATAACAAGCCGGCATCCAGTAATGATGCATGATTCCATTTATCTTCAAATACAGCATCCTGTTTATCAAGCAATGCCGTAATAACACCCAGGTTCGCCATATAACCTGTAGAAAACAGAATAGCTTTATCTCTGCCAGTAATCGCAGCAAATTCTTCTTCCAGCAAATGGTGTTCTTCACTGTGTCCGCACACCAAATGCGAAGCTCCACCACCCACACCATAATGCTTACTGGCATGCTGCATTGTCTCAACAATTTTCGGATGATTCGCCAAACCAAGATAATCATTACTGCAGAAACACAATAATGACTCACCACCAACAGTTACCCGGGCACCTTGGGCACTTTCAACCACAATTCGTTCGCGCTTGAGGTTTTGTGCTTCACGCTCACTTAATTGTTCAGAAAGCTGATCCCAAATAGATGACATCAAGTAGTCAGCCTAGCTGGCAGCGTTATAAAAACGATCAGAAGAAGATGCTTCCTGTTGCTGACGACGTTCCTTGGCTTCAGCAATATCGTCAATCACATGCTCTTCAGGGTGAATACCCAAACGCTCGAAAAGCAGCTTGTCTTTACCCGCTTCAGGGTTGGGCGTGGTCAGCAGTTGCTCGCCATAAAAGATAGAATTTGCACCTGCAAGAAATGCCAACGACTGCATCTGGTCATTCATATCTTCACGACCTGCAGAAAGTCTTACATGCGATTCAGGCATCATAATACGCGCAACGGCAATCGTGCGTAGAAAATCAAAGGCATCAACACCCTCCTGCATCTCCAGTGGCGTACCTTCAACTTTCACCAGCATATTCATCGGCACAGATTCAGGGTGATGAGGCATATTGGCCAGCTCTAACAATAAACCTATGCGATCGCTTTCTTCCTCGCCCATACCGATAATACCACCACTACATACTTTCATACCGGCATCTCGTACATTCTGAATAGTATCAAGGCGATCCTGATAGGTACGCGTGGTAATAATTTTGCCGTAGTATTCAGGAGAGGTATCAAGGTTATGGTTGTAATAATCAAGACCGGCATCAGCCAGCGACTGCGCCTGATCATCGGTTAACATACCCAGAGTCATACAGGTTTCGAGCCCCAACTCTTTTACACCTTCAACCATGGCCAACACCTTACCCATATCCTTTCCTTTAGGGCAGCGCCATGCAGCTCCCATACAGAATCGACTCGCCCCTTTGGCTTTGGCATTTTTTGCCTCTTCAATAACCGCATCGACTGCCATCAACTCTTCATATTCAAGGCCGGTTTCATAGCGATTACTTTGCGGACAATAAGAACAATCCTCCGGACACTTGCCGGTTTTTATACTTAATAAAGTACTCACCTGCACCGCATTCGGGTCAAAATACTGACGGTGCACTACCTGCGCCTGAAACATCAAGTCATTGAAAGGTAAAGAAAAAAGCGCCTTAACCTCTTCAGAGGTCCAATCGTGACGAATAGGTGTGTTTGCAGATGTACTCATTACAGCCTCTTAAACCTGATAAATCTTGATACCCCCTTGATGGTACGGGGGTTTGAGGGCACAATGATAAGCGAATACATGGAGTAGTCAACCAAAAGGATTGGTTATGGTTTACAAGTCTTTAACGTCTCTTTTACACAAAATTCCCCATCAGCTGCAGCACAACTGCCTGTTATGCCGGTGCTCAATCAGAGCCAACCGCAGTAAATCTACCGAGCCCTCTATTTTTGGGCTATGCCACCACTGTGAAGCCAGTCTGCCGCACATAACACACCACTGCAGGCACTGTGCCATCCCTCTCGATACAAATACCAACTATTGCGGACAGTGCCTACAAAAAGCACCTCTATTCACCGCAGCCCATTGTGCCGTGAAATATCAGGGTGATATTCCAGGCCTGATTCATCAACTCAAACACCAACACAATAAGGCGACCAACCGGCTGTTGGCAGAACTGTTCATACAATCACTACCGGATAAGCTACCAGCCATCGATATGATAGTACCTGTACCCATGCATACCAAACGCAACCTACAGCGCGGCAATAACCAAAGCGCCCTGCTAAGCCAATCCATTTGTAAAAAACTGCAGATAGAACATAACGGCAATTTGCTAAAACGCACACAATTCACTCCGACCCAACAAGGCTTGAGCGCAAAACAGCGGCGCAATAATCTGAAAAATATTTTTGCAGTGCAACAACCCGTTAAGAATTTTCGTATTGCGGTACTTGACGATGTAATTACTACCGGAAGCACCATGAATGAAATCGCCAGAACATTAAAACAGGCAGGTGCCAGCGAAGTTTATGCCTGGGCAGTAGCCAGAACACCTAAACACTGCAACTAGAAAAAAACATATTAGGTAAGATGCTATTTATGGAGCTGGCTTGTTATCACTTTCAATTTCTTTGCTCACGAATTTTAACTTTAGCTTTGGCGCCTCAAGAGACCAAGTGGAAAATACACAATTATATAATTGCGCAACATCACACATAAACTCGACCCAATCATAGTGTTGCTGTTGATGTATATTAATACCATATGGTCTAGTAGCGCCCTCAACACACCACACATCATCTTCTGATGGTTTCTTCTAAGCGTTGATTCTTTTTGCGTTGGTAATAATCTTCCCAGGTTTTCTGTGCATATTCTTCATCCACTATTTCTTTCCTTTCACCAGCTAACGCCTTGCACAACGGCGAGCGAAGCGAAGTCCAGCACGAAGTGCGAGGCACTGCAACTTGTTATGTGATTTACTTGCAAAAATTTTGGACACCTTTGCACCTTGTTACTTTTGAGTACGCTGAACACCACTCAGTTTTATTTTTATAATACGCAGATGATGAATCTATGCTTAGTGTCGTTACTTTATTGTTTAAATTACCTGTTAAGAGTCCATTAATTATAGTACCTGAAAAACTATACTCTTCATTGTAAACTGGAACTAGAGCATTAAAAAATAACTGACTGTCATTAATGCTGCCTGTTATCACTGAACAGGCAGGGTCGCCACATAAACCCTGAGCAATGTGTATAAGACCAATTAATTTATTATCGCCTTCTGCCCAAATATCTATGACCTCTCCATAACAATGTCCTGTTTCAGTTGCTTTAACATTACTGTACTTGCCAATAAGCTTAAAATTATCTTCAGCATAAGCATTGCCCGCGATAAAAATTACAATCAGTATTGTTAGAGTTTTCTTCATCTGATATTCACATAACACCGCAAACATGGGAGAGCAAGCGAAGCTTGCGAAGTCCAGGCACACGCAATATGCTGAACATGATTTGCTTGCTATGTGCCTTTACCATTGTTGCTCTTTACCATCTTCTATCGCCATGCCTGAATTAACTTGCGTAGTGATAACATGAATAGCATTTATAGGTGCTTTGAAATATGAAGATAATGCCCTTGATAAACCCAGTTGTAACAAAGAAATATCTTCAACTTGCCAAATTGTAGGAATAAACAAGTTTGCCATAATGCCGTATTTATTACCGTGTTGCTCAATGCTAGGAATTATATTTATAGTCATGTGCTCTGATGATTGAGTTGATTCAATAGCCCACAGCTCTATCAAATTGCAGGAACTATCAATATTTTCTAGATAGTTTGCTTCAACAATACAATTAGCTATTGGCATTTATCATCCCCTTTATCGTTATAACACCCGCAACACAGGCGAGGAGCGTAGCGAGGAGTCCAGCCAACTTGTTGGCGATTGTACTTGCGCTTGTTAGGTTTTAACACTAAAATGTGTATAAATATTGTTTTTATGTGTATAGGTGCTGCCATGCGTACAAATATAGTAATAGATGATGAGTTAATGACTAATGCCATTAAGGCTACAGGTCTGAAGACTAAAAGGGAAGTAGTTGAGCAAGGGCTGAGATTAATAGTAAAACAAAACCAACAAAAAACTGTGCGAAAGTTACGTGGAAAATTGAACTGGGAAGGTGATTTAGACCAAATGCGTGGTGCCTGATGATAGTTGCAGATACCAGCGTTTGGATCGATTATTTTCAGGGCAAGAGCAGCCCTGAAACAGACTTACTTGATGAAATATTAGAGAATGACCTAGTAGCTATTGGAGATTTAATAATGCTGGAGATACTGCAAGGTTTTAAATTAGATAAGGATTATAATTTAGCAAAGAAAACTTTATTGCTACTAGAGCAAAGAGAATTTTTAGGTAATGAGCTTGCTTTAAAGGCTGCTGAAAATTATAGGAAATTAAGGAAGAAAGGGATAACCATAAGAAAAACTAACGATGTGATTATTGCTAGCTATTGCATAGAAAATAAACTTCCATTGCTTTTCTCTGATAGAGATTTCTTACCTTTTGTTGAGCACTTAGGCTTGATTTCTGCTTTTAAAACCGTTTAACGAGCCCGTAGCGTAATGATATTCACACGTAAAAGCCCTGAATGTTATTTAAAACATAACAGCCGTTATGCGTACAATGACGTCAGCCCAGTGGGTAATTCTGTGGATTAAACCACATCAGCATAGTTCATTAGCTTCTCAATATTATGAACTAAACAATATAACTTCCATTGCCCTTCAACATTCGCCTTTCCTCTCAAAGAGAAGCGATTTAAGCCCTTACTTGCGCACATATTTCCAAACACCGGCTCAATAACCGCCATGCGATGACCGTAAATAACCTTTCCCTCATCAGAATCAATACGTTTCCTCATCCAGTCCGTTGGTGTTTTTCCATCAGTATACGTGAATGATACTTGGCGCCCATGGCC
>CBDUPD010000172.1:0-5816 GCA_965368985.1 uncultured Spongiibacteraceae bacterium
TAGGCTATCACCCTCCTTCAGTAGCTTGTCTTCAAGCATGAACCTTTCAATATGGTCATGCCCCTCTTCTGTAAAATCGACATGCCTGTCTTTCTCATTATAGGTGTAGTCACCCGGACCAATTATCTGCTCACCAGCCTCGGCTGAAACCTCTGCTTCACTGAGATAAGGAATAAATTTATTGATTCGTTTATACAAGGCTGAACTGTCTTCAGCTGCGCCAGAGATAACTAACGGTGTTCTTGCCTCGTCAATTAATATTGAATCGACTTCATCGACAATAGCAAAATACTTACCACGCTGAACACGGTCCTCAAGTGTAAAGGCCATATTATCGCGCAAGTAATCAAAACCAAATTCATTGTTAGTGCCGTAGGTAATGTCTGATGCATAAGCTGCCCGCTTGTCATCTGACTCCATATCAGACAACACTATACCCACTGACAAGCCAAGAAACTCATACAATGGACGCATCCAGTTCGCGTCACGTGCAGCAAGATAATCATTTACCGTAATGACATACACGCCTCTTTCAGTAAGCGCATTAAGATAAACCGGCAAGGTAGCAACCAGTGTTTTACCTTCACCTGTTCTCATTTCTGCGATACGATTATTGTGCAAGGTCATGCCGCCAAGCATCTGTACATCAAAGTGCCTCAAACCCAATGTGCGCTTACTCGCCTCTCTTACTACAGCAAAAGCTTCTTGCAGCATTTGATCAAGCGTCTCACCATCAGCCAGGCGCTTTTTGAATTCTGCTGTTTTTGACTGCAATTGCTCATCGCTGAATTGGCTATACTCTTCTTCATACCCATTAATTGTTTTTACAATTTTGAGCATTCGCCTTATTTCACGATCATTACGAGTACCAAAGATTTTTTTGACTACTTTCATTACCATAGGACAAGATTCCGGCTGTCATCGCCAAGCTATTTTTGCAAAGAAGGGATTTTATCAGAAAGCACACAATAAAAAAGAATCTTCACCCAGAAAGGGCCTGATTTTGTTAATTATGTGAAGATTTATAAAGTATTATAACGTAAGTGAACGCTTACAACGTTTTTCTATAGATATATTGTGCAGGGTCGACGGCTTTTCCGTTCTTTAATACCTCAAAGTGAACATGAGGCCCTGTTGAACGACCACTACTACCCATTTGAGCAACAACCTGCCCCTTGCTGACAACATCACCCAAGGCAACCTTGTTTGACTGATTATGGGCATAACGCGTAGTAAAGCCGTTTCCATGATCAATCTCTACCATCTGACCAAAACCATAACGATCACCTGACCAGACAACAACGCCAGAAGCCACTGCCAGAATATCAGCACCATCTTTACCTGCAAAATCTACCCCTTTATGCCAAGCCACACGGCCATGAAACGGATCAATACGTTTACCAAAGTGAGAAGACAACCAACCAGATGATACGGGCTTTCCTGCAAGATATTGTTCTTTATTGAGTTGCTTATCCGCTAAAAGGCTTTCCAATGCCTGCAACTCACTTTCACGCTGGGATAACTGCTGATCAAGGTATCTTATCGTTTGCAGAACATCAGTTTGTGGATTAACAGTGGTTTCTGTCAACTCCTGCTCATCAGGGCCACCAAATGCCGGCTTGGAATAAAAATCAAACTCATCGCCAAAATCTGCCATATCAGCTAGACGTCCACCCAATGCCTCTACCCGAGCCAATCGGGCCTGTAAATTACCCGCCTGTTTTGCATGCTCAGTAAAAACAGTATCGGCATAGGCATAAAATTCATTAAGGTTTTGCTGTTCAAATAATAATTGTTCATGCATCTGCTCAAGTTCAGCTTGTGTAAACTCGATACGCTCACCGCGATCAAAGGCAACCCACGAAGTCACAAAAAATGACAATATGAAGCAAACCAGAAATGCTGCCAGCCAATATAGCCACTTCAGTTGAAATTCAATATTATGAGATCGACTGAGCTCATCACCTAAAATTATAACTTTCACAATAAAATCAACAGGTTACAAAAATTACAAAAAAATACATCTTCCTGCCAAGCAGAAAGACCCGGAAAGGTTAAGTATAGCGCAAAAAAGTTAAACTGCTAATACAGTTGATGCATATGAGATTGGGGCATTGTCTTCTTCAAAAGTAACAACTTCCCAGGCATCTTTCTGGGCAATCAGCTCACGTAATACAGCATTATTTAGCGCATGACCTGACTTATAAGCCTTGAATTCACCAATCAGGCTATTACCCAATAAGTATAAATCTCCAATGGCATCCAATATCTTGTGCTTAACAAACTCATCTTCATAGCGAAGACCATCTTCGTTAAGTATGCGATATTCATCAACAACAATAGCATTATCAACACTACCGCCACGAGCCAATCCCTTTGAACGCAGGTATTCAATTTCATGCATAAACCCGAAAGTACGGGCGCGACTGATTTCTTTTACAAATGAGGTTGTGGAAAAATCCATAACTGCATCAATTTTTCGATCACGAAAAACAGGATGATCAAAGTCAATGGCAAAGGAGACCTTAAAGCCATCAAAGGGGAGAAAACTGGCGACTTTGTCATCATGTTTTACGGTTACTTCTTTCTTAATACGGATAAACTTCTTGGCTGCAGACTGCTCTTCAATACCTGCTGACTGAAGTAGAAATACAAATGGCCCGGCACTTCCATCCATTATAGGTAATTCAGACGCGCTTAATTCAACAAAAGCATTATCAATGCCCAAACCGGCCATTGCTGATAATAAGTGCTCTACGGTTGAAACCCGCACATCACCCTTTACCAAAGTTGTTGAAAGCGTTGTTTCACCAACATTTTCAGCTTTTGCCTGAATTTCAACGACAGGGTCAAGGTCAACCCGGCGAAATACAATACCCGTATCAACAGGAGCCGGTTTCAGGGACAAATATACTTTTTCGCCAGTATGAAGACCTATACCTGTAGCACGTATCGGGTTTCTTAGCGTTCTTTGTCTAATCATTGACATATTTCTCTACTTTACTCTGTCATCAACATTTCTGGGCACAATTCTACCAGACAGCATAAGCTATAAAAAGCCTATTAGCCTAGAAGCCGGCTTTATTGTTAACGGGTGCGACCCGATTAACAATCTAAGCCTCTATACCCGTATTAATCAGCCTGGCGACGCAAAAATGCCGGAATATCAAGAAATTCCATATCATCCCCATCGTCAGCCACTTCAATGGTAGTCGATACCTCTGCCACTGCACGTAAACCATGCCGACCACCACGAAGCGCTGGTGGCTTATCATATTTACCATAACCATCTGGACCCGGATCAAGTATCGGCGGCTCAGCTCTGATATGTGACTGATCATTCTCTCTTGTTGGCTCCACTATCTGCTGCTCGGGTAAACCCAACCCTGTGGCAACAACAGTCACCTTGATTTCATCAGTCATGGTTGGGTCAAGTACAGTCCCGACAACAACCGTTGCATTCTCTGACGCAAACTCCTCGATTGTATCACCCACGTCAGCAAATTCGCCCAGTTCAAGGTTTTCACCAGCTGTAATATTAACCAGAATACCGCGAGCTCCAGCAAGGTCAATATCATCGAGCAGCGGACTATTAATCGCTGCTTTTGCTGCCTCAACAGCACGATTTTCACCTGAGGCAACGCCCGTCCCCATCATTGCCATACCCATTTCCGACATAATGGTTCGCACATCGGCAAAATCGACATTAATTTGACCAGGGTTAATAATTAGATCCGCAATACCCTGAACTGCTCCATGCAGCACATTGTTTGCCTCTTCAAAAGCATGTTTCAGGGTTATTTTTCCACCCAGCACCTCTTCAAGCTTCTGGTTTGGAATGGTGATAAGCGAATCGACATACTGAGAAAGCTCCTTAATCCCTTCTTCAGCAAGACGCATACGTTTTTTACCTTCAAACTTGAAAGGCTTGGTTACAACAGCAACACTAAGAATTCCAAGTTCTTTTGCAACTTCAGCAACAACAGGTGCGCCACCTGTTCCAGTGCCTCCACCCATACCAGCTGTGATAAACACCATATCCGAGCCATGTAATAGCTCGGCAATACGATCCCTATCTTCCATAGCTGCCTGGCGACCCACCTCAGGATTAGCACCAGCACCAAGCCCTTTAGTTATATTGCTACCCAGCTGCAGAATTGTTTTAACATCAACATCGTTTAGCGCTTGAGCATCTGTGTTAGCACAAATAAACTCAACACCTGCAACGTCGTTGGTAATCATATGCTTCACAGCATTACCCCCTCCGCCGCCGACTCCGAAGACCTTTATTACCGCACTTTGTGATGGATTATCTATTAGTTCAAACATTGCTTCTCTCCCCTTTCGATTGTAGCAATTTCTTTCTTTTTAAAAATTATTTTGAAACCAGTTTTTCATTTTTTCTAAAATACCCACATCAACAACCTTTGGTGACGTACCCGGCAAGGGTGTCAAATGTTGTTTCAATGCATAATGCAACAGCCCGACTCAGGTAGAATGAATCGGATTGCGCACAATATCCTGTAAACCGCCACTATGAATCGGCGCGCCCAATCTCACAGGCAAATGAAATATTTCCTCTGCAAGCTCGACAACACCTTCCATTTTTGAAGTACCACCTGTCAAAACAATACCTCCAGCCAGCATTTGCTCGTAACCACTTCTACGTATTTCTGCCTGAACCAGAGTAAACAATTCATCATATCGAGGCTCAACCACCTCAGCCAATGACTGTCTCGAAAGATTTCTTGGAGGTCTATCACCAACACTTGGCACCTTGATTGTCTCTTCAGCACGAGCTAATTGTGCCAAAGCACAAGCATATTTAATTTTTATTTCTTCGGCGTATTGCGTGGGAGTTCTTAAAGCCATAGCAATATCATTAGTTACCTGATCACCAGCAATAGGTATTACTCCGGTATGTTTGATTGAGCCTTCAGTAAAGATTGCAATATCAGACGTTCCCCCACCAATATCAACAATACATACACCCAACTCACGCTCATCATCAGTCAGAACAGCATAACTTGATGCAAGCTGCTCAAGAATGATTTCATCAACCGCCAGCCCGCAACGCTGAATACACTTCTCAATATTCTGGGCCGCATTAACAGCACCAGTTACAAGATGTACTTTGGCCTCAAGCCTTACACCAGACATACCATAGGGTTCTTTAACCCCTTCCTGAGAATCGATAATGTATTCCTGAGGCAATATATGCAGAATTTTTTGGTCCGCAGGAATAGCTACCGCTTTTGCTGCATCGATAACACGCTCAACATCTGCACGCATGACTTCTTTATCTTTAATTGCAACAATTCCATGGGAATTCAAACTGCGTATATGACTACCTGCAATGCCTGCATACACAGAGTTAATCTGACAACCAGCCATCAACTCAGCTTCTTCGACAGCACGCTGAATTGACTGCACCGTTGACTCGATATTAACAACCACCCCTTTCTTCAAACCTCTTGAAGGATGAGAGCCAAGCCCTACAATTTCCAAATTTCCTTCAGCAGTAATCTCACCGACAATAGCAACAACTTTCGATGTACCGATATCCAGGCCAACAATCATATTTCCCGAATTTTCATTTGCCATTATTAATGGCCTCCCCTTGCAGTCTCATTATTAGATGCAACGATGTTTTTCCATTGCACTGCAGCCCCATTGCTATATCGCAAATCAGCTTGTTTTACATCACTTAAACGATCACCCATACTTTCAGCCGATATTTGCCGCCAAAGCAAAGCCTGCTCTTGTAACTTTTCAACATTAAATATCAGCTCTGATTGCAATAATGTTGTTACATT
>CBDUPD010000173.1:0-5805 GCA_965368985.1 uncultured Spongiibacteraceae bacterium
TATCACCTTCATCTGTAATTTTTTTATATATGCCATTCAGGTAAGGTAAATTTGTATTCTCTGGGCTTTGTACTTCAGCAAATTCTAATAAGTCATCCATTGTGACGTCACCATCTTCTTTGAAGTAAGAGCTAACTTGAAATGCTCCAACCCCATCTGGGTCATACATTGCAAGACATTCATCAGTTTCTTCCACTTCCCAATGATTGGGTAAATCAACTGACCATGAGTCGTGTGTATATCTCATTTTTGTCTCCTAACTATTTCTTCTAACGAACGTTTGTATTTTGACACAATCTCTAAATGTAGACATAAGTGTCAAAATACAAACTCCTCGTGTCCATATTTAGACACATCTTTTTCAACGATTCTTTTGCTCAGGTTGAGCTCTATTACTTTGCAATGCGGCAATAACCAAACTTTATCTTCTTGGTGCCACATGCCACCTGCTTGCTTAACATTTTCTCTGAGTTCAATTTCCTTATAAGCAATCTTAATGGGTATTAACGCGTGTCGTTTTATGGCATTAATAGCTTTGCAATTAACCCCAGGCTCATATTCACGCTCATCAATAATTAGCTCAACCGTTGTGTAAGCCTTGTTTTCGTTAGCTTTTTTACGATAACGCACCGCTACCAATTGATCTTTATACTTTCTTAAAAGCCGCTTTGTGCCACGCGCACCGGGCTTCATGGTTTTTATAATTTCCATTTGATATCCTTTTCTTGTAGTGGCTTCCATTAGCATCATGCTTAAACCTATTCTACGATTTTATCTATTGAATACAAATACACTTTTTGTGTGTTTGTGATGGGCTTGCCTGTTGACAGATGTTTTTGCATTCATATACTGTTCGAATATACAGCTAAAGGAGCTAGCTATGAATGACATCCCTGTTTCAATTCCTGCCAACCCAACGCGCTTTCTTGACAAACTCAGACAGTTTATTCGAATCCAGAATAAAGCCTATAAAACCGAAAAGACCTATATACATTGGGCCAAACGCTACATTCGGTTTCACCACAAGAGGCACCCAAGGGAGATGGGAGCAGACGAGGTTGAGCAATTTCTTGATCATCTCGCACTGCATGAGCATGTTTCAAAAAACACCCAGAAAACAGCACTCAATGCCCTGGTTTTTCTCTATGTTCAATTCCTCGAAATCAAGCTGCGCGAGCTTAAATATCGCTATGCCAGTAAGCCTCCTTCCATCCCTGTCGTTTTTTCTCATACCGAGGCCGAGTCTGTCATTAACAGACTTGATCATCCTTATTATTTAATGGCACAGCTCATGTACGGTTCTGGATTACGTATTTCAGATTGTATTCGTTTACGCATTAAAGATTTAGACTTTGGCATGAATGTTATTATTGTGCGCAATGGTAAAGGTGACAAGGACAGGGTTACAGTGTTACCAGGAACACTCATTGAACCGCTAAAAGAACAGATTAGCTATGTTAAACAATTACATGAGCATGACATTCAAAATAATGTTGGTGAAGTTTATTTACCCAATGCATTATCCAGAAAATACCCGAGCGCAGCCCGACAGACTGGATGGCAATACCTGTTTCCGGCAACTCACTTGTCTGTAGATCCGCGTTCTGGAACAAAGCGCAGGCATCATATAATGGATTCAACCGTGCAGAGAGCAGTCAAGAATGCCATTAATGCTTGTAACATCCATAAAAAATCGGGGTGTCATACCTTTCGTCATAGCTTTGCTACCCGTTTGCTGGAATCTGGTTATGACATTAGAACGATTCAGGAACTGATGGGGCACAGTGATGTAAAAACAACTGAAATTTATACACATGTTGTTAAACAGGGTAGCAAAGGTGTTCGCAGCCCTATTGATTAACTGATATTTATTCGCATAAGAACAATAGAGCCTATTGCCACTTTAAAGTAATCTTACACTACCCCCATTAAAGAATGGAGGTAATTATAAGCAAACAATAACAGCTAATCTTTTCTGGTAGGCCAAACTAACGCCCTTAACCAGTTAAACAGCCTGTTATCTTTTAGCACCATGTAATCCACTTTATCGAAAAATGCATCAAGTGCCACCGGGTCACTGTAGTAATCACTTCGTGTATGAAACTCATGTTCGGCATCCAGCTCTTTTACAATTTTTGCAGGATTTCCAGCGACTATAACATTGGCCGGTATATCTTTGGTAACCACCGCCTTGGAAGCAACAATAGAATTATCACCAATGGCGACGCCTTTAAGAATGGTGCAGTTATCACCCAACCAGACATTCTTCCCGACAATAACAGGTGTCGGCTCTTTAGGACGCTCCACCCTGTCATAGATACCGTGCCAGTCAGAATCAGTGATATAAACACCATTGGCCAACATAGTACTGTCTCCGATACTGATCTCGTGACATGCACTGATGCGACAGCCCGGGCTAACCAATACACAGTCACCAATATTAATCTTGCCTTCGCCCGGCTCAAGCCCCCAAACAGCTATGCGTGTTCGCTGATCGGGTTCTGAAATAATCGTAGAGCACTTGCCAATGCGGATATTCGAGCCTGAAATCGATGTAAACCAGGGCTTCATAAACGTATGGTGTGGCCCCAGGTAATCACACTTGGGCGCCATAAAGTGCTCGGTATACCAATAACGAAACTTGAGATAGATTTTCTTAATGTAATAGGGTCTACGGTCTTCGCGCATAAGGCATCTTTTAACGGGTTGTTAACAGCAAATGAATCATCGCAAACCCGATAGCAAAACGCAATTTCAGCAGGTTTTTTTATTTCTTTTTGGTTGCTGAAACAGCCGTATTAATCTGATAAAGTTGCTACATCTAATAAACGAGGGGCTCATAATGATTATCGTTACAAAAATTATACTCACTATTCTTTGGCTGGCCATATTTTATAACTGGGTCAACCCATTCGAAGGTATTACCTATAGCGTATTACACTGGACGGGCATTTTTATGATTGTTGCCCATATTGGCGAGGCGATTGTGTTTTACCCAAGAGCCAAACAGGCCGGTGGCAATATGGCACTGCATATTATCCAACTTTTTTTCTTCGGTTATGTACACAATATGACATTGGGACAACCAGAAACTGAACAGGCATAAATCTCTGCTCACACTTCATCTCTCGCCGAGACGGTCACGGAAGAAAGTTCCCGGCATATTTTCAGCGGCTAACCAAGCACGTCCTTTTCAGAACATGGAAAGTTAAACCGGAGCTCTAATGACATCTCACGTTATTTCACCTAGCGATAAGTTTGCAACTTCGCTTGCCAGCACCACCGTAAAATACCGCTGGATTGTTTTGCTATTGAGTTTATTACTGGTAATGGCTGCCGGTTTTGAAATGACCAAACTGGAATTTTCCAATAATTACCGTGTATTCTTTAGCAATGAAAATCCCGAGCTGAATACCTTTGAGAGCTTTCAGGAGACCTATTCAAAAACAGACACTATCATTTTCATTCTTCAGGCTCCAGATGGAAAAGTACTGACTCCCGAAATAAGCTCATCCATAGAAGACCTGACAAAAGCATCATGGCAGATCCCCTTTGCCACGCGGGTAGATTCCATTACCAATTTTCAAAATACCTATGCAGAAGACGATGATCTGGTTGTTGAAGACCTGATAGAAGATGCTGCAAATCTAAGCCAGGATGAACTTGCAAAAAAAGAAGCCCTGGCTATTGCCGAGCCTCTATTACGGGGCAATCTTATTTCACCATCAGCTGATACTGTCGCCGTCAGTGTAACCCTCAATTTTCCTGAAGAAGATTTGACAGAAGTGCCTACCGCTGTTGCTTATGCTCGAACATTATCAGCAGATTTTCAGAAAAAACATCCCGATGTACATATTGCACTCAGCGGCATCGCCATGCTGAACAATGCATTTGGCGAAGCCAGTCAAACAGACATTGAAACCCTGATACCTACCATGTACTTGTTGCTTGTTATTATGACACTGATTGTACTGCGCAGTTTTTTTGGCTCTATTAGCACTCTGGTTATCATTGCACTTTCAAGCATTACTGCCATGGGCCTTGCCGGTCATCTTGATATCAAACTGACACCTGTTTCAGTTTCAGCACCAACCATCATCATGACACTGGCTATTGCAGACAGCATTCATATTCTTGTATCCATGCTCAGCGCCTATCGAAAAGGCGCCAATAAAAATGATGCCATTATCGAAAGTGTTCGACTTAATTTTGTGCCTGTAACCATGACCAGCCTGACAACTCTTATAGGCTTTCTTACCCTGAATTTTTCTGATGCACCACCTTTTTGGCACTTGGGTAATATTACCGCTATGGGTATTACCGCTGCCTGGTTACTGTCATTGATACTACTGCCCGCCTTATTATCCATCTTGCCCATTCGCGCCCCTGGTAAACAATCCCCTGACTGGCCAAGTATTAAAATGGCACAAATGGCCGAATGGGTAATAGCAAAACAGCGATCCATCCTTCTTTTTGGTGCAATTTTTACTGTGAGCCTAACAGCTGCAGCACCCACTATCGTATTTAATGATGAATTCATCAAATATTTTGGCGAAGAGATTCAGTTTAGACGTGATGCCGATTTTATGGCCGAACACCTTAGTGGCGTTTATGTTATAGAACACTCTATTAACTCGGGTGAAAAAGACGGCATTAATAATCCCCAGTATCTCAAACGCTTACAATCCTTGACCGAATGGCTTCGCCAACAGGATGAGGTAAAACACGTTTATAGCCACACCGACATTATGCAACGCCTTAATCGCAATATGCATAACGATGATGAACAATGGTACAAACTTCCTGACAACAGGGATCTTGCCGCACAATATTTATTGCTTTATGAATTTTCTTTACCATTTGGTTTTGATCTACAAAACAGAATTAGTCTTGATAAATCCAGCACTCGATTAACGACTGTTGTGAATAATATCTCTTCAGTAGAGCTGCAAAACTTTAACGTCAGAACCGAACAATGGATGAGCGATAATTTTCCAGCCGAAATGCAGGCAAAAGCTACCGGCACTACAGTAATGTTTGCCTATATCTCAAAACGTAACATTGCCAGCATGATGACAGGTAATATGATTGCCATCTTCGCCATTTCAGCAATTATGCTGTTGTTATTACGCAGCATTCCACTAGGTTTTGTCAGCCTGCTTGCTAACACCCTGCCTATAGTTATGATGTTTGGTGTCTGGGCCTTGCTGGTTGGGCAGGTTGGCATGGTAGGCTCAACAGTTGCAGCCGGAACACTTGGAATTGTTGTAGATGATACCGTACACTTTTTAACGAAGTATCAACGTGCAATACGTGAGCAAGGCATGTCGCGACCTGATGCTATTCGTTATACGTTTGAAACCGTTGGTGTTGCTATTGTATCAACAACCGTTATTCTGATTGTTGGTTTCTCGGTATTAATGCTCTCAAGCTTTCAACTAAATTCACAAACAGGCTTGATGAGTGCTATAACTATCTCACTGGCACTAGTTTTTGATTTTCTCTTCTTGCCGGCTGTTTTATTAATTGGCCATAAAAACAAAACTGTCGGATAATTGCCGGCAGTTTATATTCTCTTGTCTGCTAAAGACTGGTTTTGATATCCAGGCAACCTCTGAATAATGAGAATATTTTTTCATGGCAAGAAAGCACCGCGCGGAAAACTGCAGTCTATCTCCATGGACGGAGTGTATGCAGAGATCCCCTAGAAGGTCATACTCGCGGCATTCAGAATACCCACACTCAGCGATATAGTTGCCAACAAAATTCCTGAAGCAACTTCTCCCTTTCGAATCTGTTCAGCTA
>CBDUPD010000174.1:0-5802 GCA_965368985.1 uncultured Spongiibacteraceae bacterium
CAGTATTTTTGAAGCTCCTACTGTCGCCACTCTGGCTGATGCTATCGAGAACACCCACCTGCATCAACAGGCACTACCGGCGATTGAAGCTGTTTCGCGCGAACAGAATTTGCCACTATCATTCAACCAGCAACGCTTGTGGTTTGTTTACAAAATGGCACCAGAGGCTGCCAGTTATAATATGCCGATGGCCATGCGCCTGAAAGGTACATTGAATATCAGCGCACTCGAAAGAGCTGTTCAGCAAATCATTCATCGTCATGAGATTTTCCGTACAGCGCTTTATGAAGACAATAACGAAGTGTATCAACGTGTTCTTGATATACCTGAGTGGCAAGCACAAATAGAACCGATAACAGCTGATTGCAATATTGAACAATTAATCAGTGATGAAGCGCTATCACCGTTTGACCTGACTACCGCCCCCCTGCTGCGCGTTAAACTATGGTCTATAGAGCAGGGCTCTTCAGAAAGCGGACAACAGGCCGACGAATATATTCTGGCAATAACACTTCACCATATTATTGCCGATGCTGTATCACTTGAAGTTTTAGGTCGTGAACTGGCCGCCTTCTATTTTGCTGCCAGCAAGGGCACAACAGCAGCCCTGCCTCCACTGGCTGTTCAATATGCCGACTTTGCCTGGTGGCAGCAGCATACACTCAAGGGCGAATATCTTGATAAGCAACTGGGCTATTGGCGTGAGCAACTTGAAGATGTGCCTGCATTACTAAAACTGCCAACTGATAAACCGCGCCCGGCCATACAAACACATAATGGTGCCATTCATACTGCATCACTTGGCAATCAAACCGTCGAACGCGTAAAACAGTATGCACTGCAAAACAGACTAACACCCTTTATGGTACTACTTGCCGCCCAGCAACTATTGCTGGGGCGCTATGCCAAACAGGATGATGTGTGTATCGGCGTACCACTGGCAGGCCGACACCAGAAAGGCACTGAAGACCTGGTCGGATTCTTTGTTAACGCACTGATTATACGCAACCGCTTTGAAGACAACCCGTCTGTCGAGAATTTCTTCAAGCGGGTTAAGGAACAGGTACTGGCAGGCTTTGCCCATCAGGAAGCTCCTTTTGACATGGTTATTGATCAAAGCCTTGCTCATGGAAACATTGAGCGGTCGAATGCCTATAACCCGATTGTGCAGATCGGTTTTAACTACCTGACACAGTCTGATGACATCAACACACTCAAGGTCGATGACCTGAGCATCGAAGCCATCGAACAGAAAACCATTGATGCCAAATACGATATGATCTGGGCGTTTAATGACAGCCCTGCCGGTATTACAGCAAATATTGAATTCAATACCGACCTGTTTAATGAGTCGACCATTGTTACCTACTTCTCGCATTTTGAGCAACTACTGAACAATATGCTTGATGATAGTTCAGCACCGGTGCAAAAGATAAGTATTATTGATGAGCAACACCTGCTCGATCATATCGGCACAGCAGAAGATGATATTGAACAAATTCTTCCACTAACACCCATGCAACGGGATTTATATCTCGACACACTGCTAGACCCTGATAACCGCCGCAACTATTTTGGCTGGATTCAACGCACCGGCCAGATGGTCGATGTTGACAAGTTTCAACAGGCTATCGATATTATTACCGCGCACTTTACTACGCTGCGCATGCGTATCGTTAATTCTGACAAAGACTATCTTGATATTGCTTATGCAGCGATTATCAAACCGGACTCAGCCAAATCAAGAATCACCGTACAGTATCTTGACTGGAGTGATGAAGAGCTTGATGAACAGAGCTTTAACAAACGTTGCAATGAAATTGGCTTTGTACCCTACGACCTGGCACATGAACCCATCATTCGTTTTCTGGTAATAAAGGATTCAACGGATAGCTGTACCATTGTATTAACAGCCCATCACTCCTGTATCGATGGTATCAGCCTGCAGACGGTGACTGATAACTACACCAAAGTATACGAAGCACTGGTCAACAATACCTCCTATGAATTAATCGACGATAATTATTCATCTTACGCGAAACAGCAACACTACCTGTGCGATAACGAAGAGAGTTATGCCTTCTGGCATGAGCAGGCACAAGATATAGAAGCGCTCAGCAGTTCTCTGGGTGACAAGTCAAAAGGCCAGACAGGCCATTACACCCTGCAAGAGGTCGCCGACACC
Organism: uncultured Spongiibacteraceae bacterium; assembly: GCA_965368985.1. GTDB lineage: Bacteria > Pseudomonadota > Gammaproteobacteria > Pseudomonadales > DT-91 > CAZTZY01. The sequence continues at coordinate 2,186 of CBDUPD010000174.1, forward strand.
AAAGAACACTTTGATGCCATTCACCGTTATTGTGAACAAAACAGCACAACGCCTACACTTTACTTCAAGGCACTGTTTACGCTAATGCTGCAAAGCACCTGTTATGCCGATAACAGTTTCTATTTTGCCGACATTATTGCTGCACGCCCCAAAGGTCATCTTCAGGAAGTTGGCTGTTACTTTGAACAAAAACCAACTGTTATTACCACCGAGGCATTCGATAGAGATAACACCTTTACCCAACTGCTTGGTTACCTGAATGAATATCGTATAAAAGTTCGTGGAGACAAACACATCTCCAATAGCTTGCGCAGCCGTTTATTTAGCCAATCGAATGTTCAGTTTTTATTTAACTATTATCTCACTGATCGCTACCTGCCATTTATGGATAAAGAGTCTACACTCACCTTTATTGTGCCCGAGATGGATAATGCCGTAACCTTTACTGCCATTGTTGACCAGGATAAATTCCTGTTTAACTTCAGCTATACCGATAATATTTTTGAAGACCATCATTTTGTTAAACGTCTCTTGCATCTATCACAGCAGGTACTTGATGGCACCAATGACCTAAGCGCACTCAACCTGCAACTGCCCGAAGAAATCACAGTAAACGAACACCGTGAAATCTCTTACGATGTAAATTCAGTCATTGCAATGATTGAATCCCGGGTAGAAAAAACACCCGAAGCAATTGCGGTTAGTGATCAACAAGGGGCTCTTAACTATAGCGAACTTAACCAGCAAGCCAATCAGCTTGCACATTACCTGAAGAGCACGCTTGATATTACTGCTGGCGACAGCATTGCGCTTTACCACAGCGCCAACAATCAGTTTATGCTGGGTTTGTTGGCCATATTAAAGACCGGCGCCTGTTATATACCGGTAGACCCGAATTATCCAGCCGGTCGTATTCAGCACATGCTGAATGACTCTGGCGCCAAATGCATTATTACTGAAAGCTGTCTATTAGCGAATATTGAAACGCTTGCCGCAGAGAAGCTGGCTATTGATACCCTGCAAGAGTCAATAGCCAGCCAGGCCAATACCAACCTGTTGACTGAAGTCACACTTGATGACCCTCTGTATATTATCTACACCTCGGGTTCCACCGGTTTACCCAAGGGGGCAACCGTCTGCCAACGCGGTGAGATCAATCTTCTCAACTGGTATAACAGGGAATTCCAGTTATCAGAAAATGATCAGGTATTAATAATTTCGGCCACCGGTTTTGATCTCACCCAAAAGAATCTGTTAGGGCCCTTGTGTGCCGGTGCGACGATTGCCTTTCCTGAACAACAGGATTATGACCCACAGGAATTAATAGAGCTTATTCACTCCAGGCAGATTACACTGATTAACTGTGCTCCCAGTGCTTTTTATCCATTGCTGGAATCAGCAGAAGCCTATACGCAACTTCCCAGCTTACGACTGGTATTATTTGGTGGTGAACCCATTCGTATGCCATCACTACTACCCTGGCTTGAAAGCAGCCATTGCTGTGCACAACTGGTGAATATGTATGGCCCAACTGAATGTACCGATATTTCCAGCTACTATCGTGTGATAGAGCCTCAGGCATTTATTCACAAACCAGTACCCATTGGCAAGGCCAACGACAATGTACAACTGTATGTTGCTGACAGTAATCTGCGCCTGCTTCCCAAAGGAATGGTTGGCGAATTGCTTATTGGCGGCGAAAGCCTTGGGCTTGGCTATATCAACCAGCCTGAATTAACCGCTGCAGCCTTTATCAACCACCCGGTTGCCGGAAAAGTTTATCGCACTGGCGATCTGGTTAAACAGCTGGATGATGGCAACTATGTATTTGTTAACCGTATAGATCACCAGGTAAAACTGCGCGGCCTGCGAATTGAATTGGGCGAAATAGAAGCCTGCCTACAACGACTACCATCGGTAATCGACAGTCTTGTTATGGTCAGAGATGACAATCTGGCAGCTTATGTATTAACTGAAGATGGCAAGCCACCTGAAAACTGGCGAACAGCGCTTGGCAATCAACTGCCTGACTATATGTTACCTCGAAGCCTGCTTGCACTAACGCAATGGCCACTAACTGCCAATGGAAAGATAGATCGCAAGGCACTCCCTGACATCAACGAGAGTCGTGGCACAGAACTTGTAACAGCTCGCAATGCCACAGAAGAGGCATTAACAGCTATCTGGCGTGATGTATTGGGCATTGATAATATCAGTGTTTATGACAATTTCTTTGAACTGGGCGGGCACTCCCTGATTGCAGCACGCGCCGTTTCCCGTATTCGGGAACAATTTAATAAAGACTTACCACTGCGTGAAATGTTTTTCTCGCCCACAATAGCAGCTATTGCCGAGTTACTTGATAGAGGCGATGCTTCTTATTCAACGCTACCAGCCATTGAACCCGCTGACCGCGATGCATTCAATAATAGGTTTCCTCTATCATTTGCCCAGCAACGATTATGGCTGATTGAACAAATCCAGAAGCCAAGCACCATGTACAGCATTCCCATGGCGCTCTCTTTAAACGGTGAAGTTAACAAAGAAGCATTAACTAACGCTATCAGGCAGCTGACAGAACGCCATGAATCCTTACGCACCCGACTGGGCATCAGTCATGAAGCTGACAACAGTGGCACAGCCTATCAATATCTGGCACCAGCAGAAGAATATTCCCTGGATTTTATTGAAGCATCATCGGCAAGCGAACTGCATCAGCAGGTTTTTAACACCTTGCAACAACCATTCACGATTATTGACAGCAAGCTGTTCAGGGCACACCTGATTAGCGCATCAAGTGAACGTGTATTAGTTCTTAACTGCCATCATATTATCTCTGATGGTTTATCGAGTAATATTTTATTGCAGGATCTTGGCGCTCTCTATCAAGCTAACTGCAACAGCACATCAGCTTTAATGCTTCCATTAAAAGCCCAATATATCGACTATAGCCTGTGGCAACAAAAATGGCTGACTGAAGAAGTTCTAAATGAACAGGTTGCGTATTGGCAAGCTCAATTAAATAACGTACCACTGCTAGCACTACCGATGGACCATCCGCGGTCAGCCAACAATACCACGGCAGGCAGAGTCATCAGCTTTACCATTGGGCAGGCAACTGGTCATAAACTGATAGAGATGGCACAAAAAGAAAATGCCACTCTGTTTATGGTACTACTGGCTGCCTTCAAGGTTCTTCTTTACCGCTATAGCGGCCAGGAAGATATCGCCATCGGCACACCGGTAGCCAATCGTCCACAGGCAGCACTTGAAAACATTGTAGGTTTTTTTGTTAATACACTGGTATTACGTGATGAACTCTCAAGCGATTCAAGCTTCAGTGATTTACTACAAGCCATTAAGGAAACCACAGGGCAGGCCTATGCACACCAAGACCTGCCTTTTGAGCGTCTGCTTGATGAACTTGATATTCCTCGTGACCTCAGTCACTCACCACTGTTTCAGGCATTTTTCAGTTTGCAAAATGCATCTGAGCTTAGTGAACAGCAATCACTGCAGATTGCCGGTACTGAAATATCAGCCTACAGGCCACAAGGCGCTCATATTAGTAACGGCATAGAAACTGATGCCAAGTTTGAACTATACCTCAGCATGCT
>CBDUPD010000175.1:0-5769 GCA_965368985.1 uncultured Spongiibacteraceae bacterium
CTACATGAGAAATGTACCAAAGTCCAAAGGACCTAGATACTATGAAGCACGTAAAGAGCTTGAGGCAAGGAACATGATAGCATTCTATAAGAAAAGCCCTTCGATATACCTTATCAACCCTGAATACCATCCATGGTTGAGACCAGCACACCGAAGAGCTATCATAGAAGAAATGAAATCGCTATCACTAGGATTTATACAGAAGGACATGTATGATCAGTACTTCAATGAAAAGGATCAATAAGCTTGACGCCTTTATCATTAAGAGCTAAGTTGACCTTCATGGTCACTTCATTATACGCACGCGCTAATGACAATCCCTTGTCAATAGCTATCATACGTGCATACTCAGACTTCTTAGCATCAATACGCTCCTGAATAGTTTCCAACGTAGTCCTAGGTGCGCGGGTGTCCTCGACAACCTTACGCACAATACGCTTACGCCTGCTCATGATGCGTAGGCTCATTAGGATCATCTTCTACCACAACAGTGATAGGCTGAGCTACACTAGGCTGCTTAGCCAGTAAATCACGGATCCACTTAGGCTTACCTATATGGCCAAACATATCCTCTAACGGAATACTGCCATCAAGATACTTAGCACGCTTAGCATCATCACGATGCTCCTTGCGTAAATGTTCACCAAATGAATTGACACACACAGACTTGTCCACAAGCCGCTGCTCGCTAAACTCACTAGCTACGCCTACTCCAGCATTGATCACATTGCTAGCCTCACTTAAAACTACGCCTGGTAGCTTTAATAACAAATCAGACGTGGCACTAATAGTACCCAACGCCAACTGATTAACTCCATTGAACATTAATTTAACTGCTTTCATAACTATAAATGGGTTTCTTTAACGTCTAATTATTTTGTACCCGCAAAAGACATTCTCTTTTTTGTATTAATAATAAACTCAATATAACAAAGCCAATATGTTACCAACAAAGACAAGTATTACTATAACTACATACTTACTACTTAACTATAGTAATTAGAAATACTACTTGGTAAATAATAAGAGACTATAAGTATAGTTATATAAATACTATATAATACTACAACATAACCGAACAGAAGTAGTCAAATAACGACTGAGGGAGGTGCTCGCACCGACCGAAGGAGTGAATTGACCATCGAAGATGTATGTGCTGTCGTAAGTATATATATATATATGGTTTCGAAGAAGCTATTGCTGATTATCAGGCATTTAGCGATCTTTTTATTGACCTGACCCCGAATTCAGTGTCATATATCGACACTAAGAATGGATGTCATTTCATTGGGCTGAGTGGATAATTAGTGTGTAATATTGACACTAATTATTGGGTGCGCCCAATAAGTGTGTAACGATAAAATGCCCCCAAAACAGTGTTTCAGGGGTATATTCCTACAGGATATCTTGTAGCTTGTCAGCTGATACCTTGTTGTCATGCATGCGCTTTTTAATAGCGGCTGTACGACTCTCGATGGACGCAGTTGTGCGACCCGCAAACTTGACGACCTTGATCGTGTTGTTAGCACCTAATACAGGTGATACACTTGACATTACTTTACAGAATACATTTAAGACTTTCATATCAGTATGTTTGAAAGTTGACGGTCCGACACGCTGACGGACTCTCTTTTTTGAATTACTGTAAGACCCCCCGGTACCCCGAAACGAGTTGAGGGGGACGGGGTAATTGGTGTATACCTCCCCCGCCGTACATTTACAAAATTTTTTAGTTGATGTTGTGCAGTATATGCATAGAGTTTATTATCTTGCGTGTTAAACTTCAAAATATAGTATTATGGATGGTATAGCAAAAAATTATGAGGGCAGTTCTTTGGATAAGATTATTGATGAGCAGGTTAAGAGTATTGGTGTGTTAAGAGTCAAGATTGATAGGCTGAATGATGTTATTCTTTATATGGAGTCTGGTGGTCATCCGGGACCTATGGAGACAAATAAAGAAAAGAAAGATTCTGTTACCCGTCCTCAGATAGGTTTTCGGGAGCGGTTGTGTGAGAATGTTAATGAGATAGACCATCTTTCTAGTATGTCTAGTGAGTTAATTGAAAGGATTGTTGTTTTATCAGGATTTTAGTATAGAAACAATTTAAAATAGTGTAATGGCCAGGCATTTCAAGAAGTCTACTCGTGTAAGTCCTAATGTTGTGGCCAGTGCGCTTCATTCTGATGATAGGAAAATGGGTAATGATAAGAAGGTAGTGGAGGAGGTGAAGAAGGAAGAGGAGGTTCCTGTGGTGAAGCGTGGTAGGGGTAGGCCAAAGGGTACTGTTGGTAAGAATGGGCCAAAGAAGCGGAAGGCTAAGCGAGTAGAGGGTAATAGTTGGATGGATGAAGATGTATTGCTACAAAAGCCTATAATTTATGGTACTGGAGGCGAGATACCGGAAGGTGGTGAAGGATTTAAAAAACTATGGAATGCAGCTGTTCCTGAAAAGGACAAAAGCTTTTTATTGCTGGCTAATGAAGAGTATGATAGGGTGTCTAAAGAGTTTGAGAAAATAACGCATGAGTATCTGGATGTGGTCAAAAGGCGTGATCATTTAAGAAAGATTAAAACTAATCTTGATGAATTAATCAGGTCGTATGGTGTGGAATAGAAAATAATTATGTAGCTTTATAATTCATAGGTGTTTAGTATTCGAGTTAATTATTTAAAATCGTCTTTCTTCTGAGGGGCGATTTTTTTTATATCTTTAGATCATGAGAAATATTCTATCGCTCTTTATTCTGGTGTTTATAGTAGGCATCGGAACGGGATTCAGCCAAGCTGAGATCTCCTTCCCGGAGCAAGACGTAGGAGTCTTAGACGAAAGTAGTGTTCAGCTTCCTGGAGAGGGAGTAGCATTACTGCAGCTTTACACTGATCCGGTACAGCATTCACAAAATTTGAATAGCGTAATGGAGAGTAAAAACTATGTAACAACTGAAGCTGTTTATATGGATTTACAAAGCGATAACGCTGAATGGATTAAAGCTGAATCTAATTTGTTTACACAACAAGATCCGGTTCCTGATATACATATTGTGGATTCGTTTTATGATAAATCTAACTATATATTAGTGCCAAAAGCCCCTGATGGTTTTAAAATTCGAATAGAATATGTACCTTTAGAGTAAAGGTTGGTTACTTTAATTTGGTTAGCAAGGCCTCTGATTGAAAAGATCAGGGGCTTTGTCTTCTTATATATTGAAAGAATGCATATATTGCACTAAATTTAAAAACCTTATTATGGAAAATACAAGTGTATTTGATTTTAGTGGAGCTAAGCCATCTAAAGAAATTTTAAAACAAGAAATTAGAGCTGATAAGCATTTAAGGGTAAACCTTGATGCTGAATTACAGAATTTAAAGGACTGTCCACTTTCAAGGGAAAGGTCATTAGCAATTACTAAACTACAGGAAGCCATTATGTGGTTAGGTATGGATCTCAAGAGACTTAATGAAAAGAATCCTTATCCGGATAGTTATGATCCGAGCAACACAAAGATTGCTCCAACGGCTGATGGTTTAAAGCTGTAAGATAAAAAACATGAACAGAAGCACATTTTTAAAAAGGTTAGGTACGGCACTAGGGATAGCTATAGCTGCTCCAGTAGTTGTTAAAGAGTTAATGCAAGACAAGCCAGAAGAAATACCAACCATTAAAATGTGGAACCTTGACAAAGGGGGACATGTTGCTTGGTATGAAATGCAAGTAAAGAATCATCCTTATAACAATTTAAGTCAAAGAGATTTTTATGCACAATATCCCTTAACTGAAAAAGAATGTTTTGGCAAAGCAGACCAATTATAATTAAAAAATGAGCAGCATTTTCATAGAACATAAAGGTAAGTTTCCTCAGATTGACTGGAGTAGTATCAGTGATGATATGATCCAGTCTGTCTCAGGGATTTATATTGTTCCTGTCGCCACAGTTAATCTGTCTGATGATGATGTGATTGATCAATGGATGCGAGAGTCTTATTCTCAGGATATTAAAAGAGGTGTTGATCAGTTAAATAGTATGGGTATGGATATCGGTAGCATAGAAATGCCAAAACGCAGAAACTTCAAAAAGTAATATAATGAGAGTAAATCCAGATTGTGTGCTCGTATTGCCTGACAACGAGAATAAAGAATTGATGGGCAAATCTGAATCAATGGATCTTGATAAGAAAATGGACTATTGTACCGGTATTATAAAGGAGATTGGCCAAAACCTTAAAAATGATCCTAATTTCGTTTATAAAATCGGTGATTGGATCCATTACCGTCCGTCCGGGGGGTGGATAGTTCACTTAGGGAGATCTCCTGGCGAAAAAATAAGCAAACAACATCAACTTTATAAAATAATGTTAGCAGAACAAATACTTATAGCAGAATGAGCAGTTTAGAATATAGAAAAATGGAATCGGGTGTCCCAGCAAGGAGAAAGCTTATTGCAGGGGTTAATGCTTTGGCCAATGCAGTTAAATCAACACTAGGGCCTAACGGGAGAACAGTGCTTATGGAAAGAGGCATGAAGCCTCCGGAAGCTACAAAAGATGGCGTAACGGTGGCTCAGGATATATTTCTTGGAGAGCATGTAGCTAACCTGGCAGCGCAAGTGATCAAAGAAGCCGCGAATAATGCGAATGCTCTTGTAGGGGATGGCACCACAACAGCTACGGTAATGGTTCAGGCTTTATTTCAAGAGTTAAATGCCATTCAGGATGAAATGGCTATTCCGGACCTGCAGGCCGGTATGGAATATGCCAAACAAATGATTTTGGAAGAGATTCAAAAGATGTCTGTTCAGATTCATGATCACAAAGAAAGAGCCAAGTACTTAAGACAGATTGCTGTTATTTCTTCTAACAATGATTCAGAGATCCCTGATAAGGTCATGGAAGCTTTTGAATATATAGGAGATAAAGGAGCTCTTAAGGTAGATATGGGTAGATTACACCATACGATAGTAACTAAATCGGAAGGTCTTAGTTATAATTGTGGAATGACTCATACCATATTTGCTACCAATGACAAAAAGACGATAGCGAACCTCAACAATCCATTAATCTTTTTGACAAATCATACTCTTGACTATGTTCCGGATATCGAGCATATATTAGATTATGCCAGAAAAAACGAAAGGTCTATTCTTATTATAGCCGGCGACTATACGGACGCTGCTCAAACCGCTTTCTATAGGGTTAAAGATGTCTACAAAGTAAAAGTTTGTTGTGTAAAGGCTCCAGGCTTTGGAAACCAGCAGCAGGATATCATGGAAGACATTGAAACACTGGTAGGAGCAAAGGCTATTATCAAAGGCAGTGGTACTGATATGGAGGATGTTCATGATATGAGCCCTGAAATGGTATTGGGAGAGGCTAAAAAAATAACTGTTACGTTTGAGGATTTTACTATCCTTGATGGTAAAGGAGGGAGAGAGGCCATTGATGGAAGGGTAGAAATGCTCAAGGAAAATATGGAAGAGGAAGAAGACGGGTATTTACGCGATCAGCTTAATGGGCGTATAGCTAAGCTTGTCCATGGAGTGGCTGTCATTTATGTAGGTGCTGAAACGGAATTAGAAGCCAAGGAAAAAATGGGCAGGTATGTAGATGCTGTCAAGGCAGTAAAGTCTGCAGTCAAATCAGGCATTGTACCTGGGGGAGGACTTACCTTGGCCAGATCATCGGCATATGCAGAAGCCCGGTATAATTCAGAAGCTTTTAAAATGGCAGCTAATCAGGAACAAATGTCTGATATGTTTAAGAAAGGATTT
>CBDUPD010000176.1:0-5731 GCA_965368985.1 uncultured Spongiibacteraceae bacterium
ATGACAAAGTTCTTTATACTGTTACAGCAAGTAATATGATGCGGTACCAGAACAATTTAAGTGAAGGCTTAAAGGCAATGCTTGCCAAATATCCGGATACTTTTAATATTCCAGTCTATCCTACTCATCGAGATGGTCGCTGGGCTCAATTAACTGAACGACGCACATTGTGGAATGCAGTGAATACGGTATTGGTTAATGGTGTTGATGGTTTACAAAATTACACAGGCGGTGCGCCGTTCCCAATGCCAAAAAATGGTGCAGAAGTGATATGGAATGCGCGTATTATCCACCCTCATCCAACGATTGTTGGAACTCTGGATGATGTGGCAGTTTACCTGAATGGTCAAACACAGCTTCGTCGTCAGGAATTCATGTCTGAATTCCCTTATTCTTATCCGCAAAATAAAATTGGTGATACTGAAGCACAGATTGGCATTAACGGTGGTTTGGTACATGTAACGGTACAAAAGCCTGACCGTATGAAAGGTATGATGACAGTAGTTCAAGAGGCGATGGATCAGGTTAAGAATGAACGTCGTGTATGGGTTTATATGCCTGGTTCACGTCGGGTTCGTCGTGCGCCAACTGTTGGTTATGATACTCCGGATGGTCCGGGTGGCTTGGTAACTGTTGATGATGCTCTGGGGTTTAACGGTGCAATGGATCGTTACGACTGGACGCTGATTGGTAAAAAAGAGATGTTAGTGCCATACCATAATTACCGTTTTGACTCGCCACAAGTGGATTATCAAACCTTGTTAACTCCTGGCCATGTCAATCCTGCTTATATGCGTTATGAAAAACACCGTGTATGGGTTGTAGAGGCAAATCTTAAGCGTGGCAAGCGTCATGTATATGCCAAGCGTCGTTTCTATATTGATGAAGATAGCTGGCAAATCGTTTTGTTAGAAAGTTATGACGGACGTGGTCAGTTATGGAAAGTGGGTATTTTGAATACTGTTTATGATTATGCCCTTAAAGGTTATATCACGAGAGCGCATGCATTTCATGATCTTGAGTCAGGTGCTTATATTGTGAATCGCCTCGTTAATGAAACAGCACAGCCAAACTTAATGGCAACACCAAAAGGTGAAGCTTATTATTCACCGGGTAACTTAAGACAGATGGGTACTCGTTAAAACTGTTTTGTAAGTTTAAATATTAAAAAGCCGCTATATTAAAGCGGCTTTTTTTATGTTTGTTAATTGAAGAATATTATTCATCTTAAATAATATGTCAGAGATCCGGGGTCTAGTCTCCAAATCTCATCATCAGTTTCAGGTTATCTTTTGAGTCAGCATGTTTCAGTGCTTCTGACTCGGAAATCTTTTGAGCAATAAACAAGCCGTAAAGTGCCTGGTCAAAAGTTTGAGAGCCATCGTCATTATCCTTGATCATAACTTCCTGAATCTTGTCGATATCGCCTTCTCTGATTAGTTCTCGAACGTAGGGTGTGCACATCATTATCTCAACTGCTGGCACACGGTTTCCTTCGGTATCAATAGGTAGGCGTTGGCAGATAACAGCTTTAAGATGTTCTGCAAGATCAGCACGTATTTGATTGTGGGAAACCTGAGGGAAAAAGTTAACAATTCTATCCAGTGCTTGTCTGGAATTATTTGCATGAACTGTAGTCAGGCATAAGTGGCCTGTTTCAGCAAATGTTAAGGCATATTTCATGGTTTCTGCATCGCGGCACTCGCCGATGAGAATTGCATCGGGTGCTTCACGCATAGCACTGGTTAACGCATCTTGATAGGTGTGGGCGTCAATTCCGATTTCACGCTGGCTAATCAATGATTTTTTATGTGTGTGAATAAATTCTACCGGGTCTTCAATGGTGAGTATGTGACCACTTTGGTTTTCATTGCGATAGTTGAGCATGGCGGCAAGTGTTGTTGATTTGCCGGTGCCGGTTGCTCCAACAACAAGAACCAGACCTTGAGATATGGTAGTGATTTGTTCGAGTATCATTGGCAAATTGAGTGCTTCAATGGATGGAATTTCACTGACAATATACCGGGCAACAAGGGCTGGATCGCCTTTTTGATAATAAATGTTTAAACGGAATCGGCCACACCCTTCAACGGTATACCCAAGGTCAATTTGCTTGTTGTCTTCAAAATCCTGTTTTTGCTCTTCATTAAGCATGGAAGTAATGATTTCAGTGACATTTTCTGCTGAAAGCGCAGTTTGCCCAACGGGTTTCATTACGCCTGTGATCTTGACCATTGGAGGGGCGCCGGCGTTTATAAAAAGATCCGTGCCATTTTTTTCGACAACAAATTTAAGTAATGCTTTTAAATTCATTAGTTAACCTTTTGTGAGTTATTATCTTTGTAGTAAGTCGTGTTGCCATCAAGGCTGTTATGGACTCTGATGGGTAATTATTCTTATTCCCTTATCGTAGCCTTAGTCGTGTCATGGGTAAACCGTTGAGTGGGTATTGTTGACGATTTATTCACTTTTAAACACTTTTGTGCGCTGTTATCTTACCGTAAGCATACAGAAAGCAATAATACTAGGTTGAGGTTTTGCATGGGCCCATTGACGGGAATTCGTATATTAGAAGTTGCAGGCATTGGACCATCTCCGTTTGCGGCAATGTTATTGTCTGATATGGGGGCGGAGGTCATTCGTATTGAGCGAAATAGCTCAGAAGTAGCTAACCCCTGTGAAGTCACTTTACGAGGTCGAAAGTCGATATCCTTGAATTTGAAAGACCCTCAGGCCACAGAGCTGCTGCTAAAACTGATTGAAACGGCAGATGCAATGATTGAGGGTTTTCGCCCAGGGGTGATGGAAAAACTGGGATTGGGCCCTGATATTTGTTTGCAGAGAAACCCGGCATTGGTCTATGGACGAATGACTGGTTGGGGGCAAGAAGGCCCATTATCACAACTGGCTGGTCATGATATTAATTATATTGCTATCTCGGGTGCGCTTGAGGCGATAGGACATAAAGATAGTGGGCCAGTGGTACCTTTAAACCTTCTGGGTGACTTTGGTGGTGGAGGTACTTATCTGGTCATGGGTGTTTTGGCTGCACTTCTGGAGGCTAAAAGCTCAGGAAAGGGGCAAGTTGTTGATGCTGCTATTTGCGACGGTACGATTTCATTAATGGCAATGCAGCAAGGGTATCGTTCAATGGGTATGTGGGGGCTGGAGCGTGAGTCCAACCTTCTCGATGGAGCGGCACATTTCTATAATACCTACCAGTGTGCAGATGATAAGTGGGTGGCAGTGGGGGCCATAGAGCCTCAGTTCTATCAAGTGCTTATAGATGGGTTGGGTGTTGAGGTGGGTGACATTGATTACTCGGCACAATTTGATAAGCAGAAATGGGAGTTGCTATCGCCGGTATTTGCACGGCGAATTAAAGAAAAAACACGTGATGAATGGTGCGAGATTTTTGCTGATACTGATGCTTGTTTTGCTCCCGTATTGAATATGGATGAGGCTGTCGACTATGCACACAATAAAGAGCGACAAGCTTTTATTGAAATTGATGGTGTCATGCAATCTGCTCCCGCTCCAAGATTTAGTCGTTCAGAGTCTGTTATTCAAGGAGCACCAGTTCCACCTGGTAGGGATAATGAGGCGGTGCTTTCTGAGCTGGGCATTACTGCTCAGGAAATTGATGCATTTAAAAAAGCAGGTGTTCTTGGTTAACTGTTAATTGAGGCTGGTAGGAGTAGAAATGCAACAACAAGAGTTAAAAAATGCATTCTCTGAAATTGCACGTTCCAGGCGGTCTGTACGGGGATTTTTATCTACGCCAGTCCCTTCTGAACAGTTGAAAGAGATTTTTGAGTTGGCTCAAACGGCGCCTTCGAACTGCAATACCCAACCATGGCAGGTACATGTTGCCAGTGGCGAAGTATGTCAGCGATTAAGAGAAGAATTGACAGATTCCTTGATGAAGGGGGAGTTTGTTATGGATTTTCCCTACGCTGGTAAATATGAAGGTCAGTTTAAGGCAAGGCAATATGATGCAGCAAATCAACTTTATAGCGCTATGGGGATTGAGCGAGAAGATAAAGAGGCTAGAAATGCCGCCTTTTTAAGAAATTTCAGTTTCTTTGGGGCGCCTCATGCGGCATTTCTTTTTTTACCAGAAGAGTTTGGTATCAGGGAGGCAGCTGATTTAGGGATGTATGCGCAAAACCTGATGTTGTCAATGACTGCATCAGGTGTAAGTAGTTGTCCGCAAACAGCTTTAAGTTTTAATGCTGGCCTTGTACGACAATTTTTTGGTGTTCCGGGGAATATGAAGCTTCTTTTCGGATTATCTTTTGGGTACGAAGATAAGAGCGTGGCGGCTAATCAGGCGAGAGTAGGTAGAGCCTTGCTTGAGGAGGCGGTGACCTTTCATGACTAATCAGCTTTTTATTTAAAAATCTTTGAGAGTTGCCAATTATTCTATTGGCAGCTGTTGCACTTGAGGGCGCTAAACTAGATAATGGCGCCCAAAATTCATACAGGCTTTTAAAGGCTTTGGTTTACTGTGAATTCACACAGTGGATATTGCATTTAAGAAGTAGATTTTCCATTCAACCGTAAAGGTGATGATACAGTGACTGATATTAAACGTGATCGCCCAGATGACTATTTTTCCGACTGGAAAGAGCGTGAAGCGCTAGCTGAAGGCTTGGTTCCATTGGTTGGTAAGCTTTACCGTGAAAAAAATGTTAAAAGTTATATCTACGGGCACTCTCTATATAATGAATCAGTACTTGATGTAATGTTGGCTCATCGAGAGGTGCGTCAGGTTGAGCAAAACGAATTATCAGAATTCGAAACTTTTCCGGTAGCTAAAGCACTTTCAGAACTCGATCTGGGTCCTGCACATATTGATGTTGGTCGAATCGCGGCTAACTATGAGAGAGATGCCAAGGATAAAGGTATTAGTGTTGCAGACTATGTGAAGTCTGAAGTTGCTGATCTTATTGGTAACTATAACTCTAATACAGAGCCGCGAGATGTTGTTCTCTATGGCTTTGGTCGAATTGGTCGATTAATGGCACGATTGCTAATTGAAAAAACAGGCGGCGGTGAAAACCTTCGTTTAAAAGCGATTGTTGTACGTAAAGGTAAGGCAAAAAATGATCTGGTAAAACGTGCAAGCCTGTTGCAGCGTGACTCTGTGCACGGCCCATTCCGTGGCACCATTCGTGTTGATGAAGAGCGTCAGTCTTTTGTGGCAAATGGTAATGAGATAAAGGTTATCTATGCTTCATCACCAGACACTATTGATTACACCCAGTACGGTATCGATAATGCAATCGTTATTGATAACACAGGTATGTGGCGTGATGCTGAAGGCCTGGGGCAGCATTTGAAAGCCAAAGGGGTAAGCAAAGTGTTGTTGACTGCGCCGGGTAAGGGCGATCTGAAAAATATCGTATACGGTATTAACAATGAAATAATTGAAGATTCTGACGCAATTATTTCAGCGGCTTCGTGTACAACCAATGCTATTGCGCCACCATTAAAAGTAATTGATGATGAATTTGGCATTAAATATGGTCATGTAGAAACTGTGCACGCCTATACCAATGATCAAAATCTGATTGATAATTATCATAGTGCTGACCGTCGTGGGCGAAGTGCTGCGATGAATATGGTTCTGACTGAAACTGGAGCTGCAAGTGCAGTGGGTAAAGTGCTTCCTCAGTTTGAGGGTAAGCTGACGGGTAATGCTATTCGTGTACCAACTCCTAATGTT
>CBDUPD010000177.1:0-5728 GCA_965368985.1 uncultured Spongiibacteraceae bacterium
GGCAAGATGGTCAGACGTTTCAGGATGATCTTTATGTTAATTGGCGGGCGATGCTAGATGATGATCAGTCACAGCTAGGTGTTGGTTCAACGTATGCATCCCGTTATGGCTCGGGCAATCTTCAGCTCGATTATCAGGATAATAACAATGGTGGTGGAGGTACAACCTTGTCTGGTCGTGCTGCTACCAGTATTTCCGGGGAGGGTAGTAATTGGGCTTTGGGAGGTAAACGTCTGGCTCAAGGGGGGATTATTGTAGAGGTGGGAAGTGATACCCCGGATATGTTTTTTGAGGTATATATTAATAGAACATTATATGGAAGGGTGAAAGCCGGTGAAAAAGTGATGATCGCAGTTTCTCCCTATCAAAGTTATACGCTAAGCGTTAAGGGAATTGGTACTGAATTTGTCGCATTTGAACAAGTTGAAAAGTCAGTAACAATTTATCCGGGTAATGTTAAATCATTGAAATGGGAAGCGAGTTCATTAGGGGTGTTGATCGCTAAAATTGTAAGAATGGCCCCAGGTTGCCTTGATGAAAATGATGCCGAATGCTGGACGCCTTTAATTTATTCAAGAGCAAAAGGTGTAAATGATTTTGCCGCTACTGATGCAGATGGCAATATTCAGACTGAAATCTTCAAGTCTTCCAGATCGTTTAGAATGCTTAAGGCTGATTATAATTGCAGGGTAGATCTGCCGGATCTGAAATTTGAGAACAGCCTGGAATATCTTGAAGAGCCATTGAAGTGTTATCTCATTGAAGAAACAGACAAAGAGTTATTGAATATAAAGTAATCTAATTTGTTGCTGTGGTTCTTCGGTTATTCAGGTGCAACCATGATTGTAAGCACGCCAGTGTAAATACCACCTGCGGCCAGGCCGATGTCGGCATTGGTGATGGTTAGTTGAATTGTGGCATTATTGCTGGCACCGCCGTCGCAGCTGGTGTTATTGACAAATATATTCTGCCTGGCTGTTAGTGCTGTGCCTGATGTAACAGGTGCCTGTGATGCGCCATCATCCCATATGACAGAGTATGGGAGGGCGTCAATGCCGTTATCTAATGTGAAAATGTTACCTATACCGTCACCTGTTAAGGTGGCTTGATAGGTATTGGGAGAATTTCTATAAATGCAGAAATCATCAGAGGTAACAATATTGGCTGGTGGAATTTGTGTTGGAAACAGAAGGTCATCAAGCCCTGAAATCATAATCAGGTCTAAAATAGTAATATTTACTGTGAAGTGTGAAGATTTGCTGCCTGATGAATTTTGAGCGTCTACGTTAAACCGGCCTCGGTAGTTACCTGCATAAACAGAGCCCAGATTTGCAGCTGGAATAGTCAGAATATAGCGGGAATTATTGCCGCCGGGGCATTTGTTAGCTGCACCGGTTTCATCCAGTGGGTTAGTAAAGGTATTTGGTATAGCCGTTTCTTGAGTGGTTGTGATTACATCCTCAAAAACATAGTTGAGTTCAAGTGTCTGTGTTGGGTCAGCCATATTTGTTAATATAAAAGGGTCATTTGGGGGGTCGTTACGGTTATATATTTTAACTTCGTAGGGTGTTACGGGTGCATTGTTGCCATTTCCATCGGTTGATACCGTGCAAAAGTCGACATTAAGCGTGACATCACCACTGTTTGACCAGTCTGGCAAGTTAACGACTCGACCAGGGTCAAGGTTCTGGAATTTTATACCGGCATTGCAAGTCATGCTGTAAAGAAATACACAGCACAAAAAAAACAAGCCCCGTAGGGCTTTTTTATAACATCGGTTAATGGTGTAGTAAATCATAGTAAACCAAATGTTTGTTGAGGTAGAGTACGAGAGCCTTTAATTAAGGCTCTGGTACTATAACAACCGTAAGAACACCGCTATAAGTATCTACAGGAGCAGCTTGCAGATCGGCCTCTGCAATCGTGACTTCTATATTGCCATTAACGCCTGTATTTGCACAGTCAATATCGGTTCCATCGCCACCAGTTTGACCTGTTAGCTGAGTGCCCGAAGTGACGGCAACTTCTCCGGCATTACCCGCAGCATCATTATAGTTAACCGTATAAGGTAACTCATAAGGTGTATTCAGTGTATCAAGTAGAGTGAAGGCACTAGCGGTACCGCTTCCGGTAAAGGTAATAGCGTAGTTTCCTGTACCGTTTCTGTATATACAGACAGGAGAGTTACCAACAAGATCTGCTCCAGGTACATAGTTACCCAAGGCGATATCTGTCAGTTGAGAAACTCGAACAAGGTCTTGAATCCCGGCGGTAATAGTCAAGTCACCGGTTGAAGAAACAGTAGTCGGTGTAGCTGGGTTTGTTGCTGCCATGCTATTGGCAGCCAATAAGCATACAGCTGAAGCTGCGGCTAGGTTTCGTAATTGGTATTTCATATTATCACCATTAATTTTCTATCTTTCATCAACTTAAGTAGTATGAGCATTTGATATAAGGGTGTTTATCACCCTTATATCAATAAAGCTTCTTAAGGATTTTCTATTAACAAGGTTAATGTATCTGAATACGCACCATTGGTAGCTGCTGCTGCAAAGTTTGCAATAGAAACAGTTACGCCCAATGTGCCGGTAGAGCCACCACCACATGTGTCAGAAACGATATTGGCTCCCAGGAAGCCTGTTGGGGTGTTGTGAGCCAGAGCTACAGGGCCACCAACGGTATCATCCCAGGTGATGGTATAGGTCATGAAACTGGCACCATCGGTCATACGGTAATTGGCGCCAAGCGCATTGGCACTGTTTGCTGTCAGGTTATAGGCACCTGAAGGCAAAGTGGTATACACACACATTGCATCAGAACCTGTAGCGTCAGCTGCAAGAGGGGCAGCGAAAGCACCCAGATAGATATCATCAATGCCACTGATACGCATTAATTCACCTTTATCAATCGAAATAATTAAATCAGCAAGGCCGGTGCCACCACTTTGGTTAACGGTGGCTGTTGCAGGATTTGTTGCGGCTATTGCGCCTGATGCGGTTAGTGCAGTTACTGCAGCTGCTGCAGCGAGTTTTGTAAATGTTTTCATGGTTAATTACCTTTTCTTTTTGATATATCAAATGTATGTGGTTATATCTTCCATGAATATGTACCTTTTATAGCTTTACTCTGTTTGTTCGTCAAATTATGAGCACTGAAATCATCGTCTGATTGCCATGCTATACATCTATTTGTTGGCCGAACATTCATAAAGGCCGTGATTTCCCTTAGTCCTTCTATGTGAATACAATATAGACGTGATATTTGAGTATTTCCAGTACAACATGAGCTTTTTTTTGTAAATAAATGATAAATATAAGAAATATTGATTAAATTTTTACTAAATTTTACATTTGTAACTCGCTTTATTCTGAGATTGCCCTTGCGTGACATCCGTGCGTCAGCAAAAAACACCTTTTATCTGTATGTCGCTAAAATAGAAGGGAATAGCAAGATTAAAGATAGCTTTATAATTCATTCTAAATAGATATAATGGCGCCAATTTCAAGCAATTTACTCAACAGGATTATCAATGAATTGGCTTATCCCTTCTGCGCATGCCGCTTCAAACCCTCAACCCGGTGGTGATTTTATGCCCATCGTTATGATGGTTGTATTATTTATCGTTTTTTACTTTCTGATTATTCGTCCACAGCGTAAGCGTCAAAAAGAACATGAGTCACTTATAGCCAACCTTTCTGCCGGCGACGAAGTATCAACAAGTGCTGGTCTGCTAGGTAAGGTAAAGAAAGTTGATGAGTCTTATGTTGTACTTAAAGTCGATGACAGTGTTGAGCTGAAGTTCCAGAAATCAGCAGTTTTGGCTGTTTTGCCAAAGGGCACGTTAAAAGCTATCTAGCAGAAACCTCCTATGGCGATTGTGTACCCTGAAAAGCTTCAATTAGCACAATTGCCAACGCCTCTACATGCGATTGATCGATATTCCGAGTCATTGTGTGGTCCTCGTATATGGCTAAAGAGAGACGATCTCACAGGTTTTGCCACTTCAGGCAATAAGATACGAAAGCTGGAGTTTACTTTGGCTCATGCATTGACTAATGGTCATGACGTGATTGTAACTTGTGGTGGTATTCAATCGAACCATTGTCGAGCAACCGCGCTACTTTCAGCTCAGTTAGGTATTCATTGCTCTCTTGTATTAAGAGGGGAGCAGCCGAATAGCCTGCAGGGAAATGCTTTACTTGATAAACTTTCTGGTGCCAGACTCTGCTTTAATTCTGTGCGAAGTTACCAGTCATCACTTAATGAACTACTCGAAGAAGAGTCTGTAAGTCTAAGAAATAATGGGTTAAATCCTTACATTATTCCAACGGGTGCCAGTGATGGTGTTGGCTTATGGGGATACATTGCTTGCGCTGAAGAGTTACTGGCAGACTTTTCACGTTTAAATATAAGTCCAAATTATATTGTTCACGCGACCGGCTCCGGGGGTACGCAGGCAGGTTTAACACTGGGTATGCATCTGCTTGAATCAGATGTGCAAGTGTGCGGTATTAACGTTTGTGATAATGAGGCCTATTTTCAGAAGAAAGTTCGCTCAGATATTCGCGATTGGCAAACAAGAAATAAAGATCATGCTTTTAGTCGTAATGTAGATGTTGATACGTTACCAGTACAAGTGATTGATGGCTATGTTGGTGAAGGCTATGCACTTGTGAGTGATGATGTGCTTCAGTGTATTGTAGATTTAGCCAGACTTGAAGGTATCGTGCTAGACCCTGTGTATACAGGCAAGGCTTTTTATGGGTTGAGCCAGGAAATCAAAAAGGGACGCTTTGATGGGGTGTCTGATCTGATTTTTGTGCATACAGGTGGTACATTTGGCCTGTTTGCTTACGAACAACAACTTAATCAATTTTTAAATCCTTAATATGAGCGATCTTATATTTACTCCCGAGCTACTGGCGCCAGCAGGTAGCCTGAAACATCTTCAATATGCTTTTGCCTATGGCGCTGATGCGGTTTATGCAGGTCAGCCTCGCTATAGCTTGCGTGTACGTAATAATGAATTCAGTAAGCTTGAAACCCTGAAAGAGGGTATTGATTACGCACATGCCTTGGGTAAGAAGTTTTATATTGTTTCGAATATTGCGCCGCATAACAGCAAGCTGAAAACCTTTATGAAAGATATTGGCGAGGTTATCGAGCTTAAACCAGATGCGCTAATTATGTCTGACCCTGGGCTTATCATGATGATACGGGATGAATGGCCAGATATGCCTATTCATCTTTCTGTACAGGCCAATGCTGTCAATTACAAGGCTGTGGAATTTTGGCACAGGATGGGCCTCGAGCGAGTCATTCTTTCAAGAGAGCTATCTCTTGATGAAATCGAAGAGATTCGTAACCACTGCCCCGATATGCAGCTGGAAGTCGTCAAGAATGTCCAGATATTGAATTAGAAGTATTTGTTCATGGAGCTTTGTGTATAGCTTATTCTGGGCGCTGCTTGCTCTCCGGGTATATGAATCGCCGAGATCCTAATCAGGGTTCCTGTACGAATGCCTGTCGATGGACGTATCAGACACATGAGGCCAAAGAGACGCCTGAAGGTGATGTTATTGCCGTTGATCCTGCTGAGGCACCTGTGGCTGTTGAGCCACTCGGTGGGCAGCCTTCTATTAATACTGAAAACCAGCCGGTTGATGATATTGTTCTTTTGCAAGAGAAGAACAGACCGGGTGAATATATGCCGGCTTTTGAAGATGAG
>CBDUPD010000178.1:0-5715 GCA_965368985.1 uncultured Spongiibacteraceae bacterium
AATACAACCGCAAAAATACAGTCTTTGAAATCATCCGACCTCCATCTCTGTGAAAACTCATGCTGCTCCAGTTTTGACAGACGAGTATGTTGATTCATATTGTGTAAATTAATCAGCAGTTTTTTGATGCTGTATTTGTTTACAAAATGATTGATTTCATTTGTTGCGTTCAGGTGTTCGTCAAGAGAGTCGGGGGAGGTAAATTCCAGGTGGATTATTCCGGGTTCTTTGCCAACAGTTATCTCGTATGCCATTAGGAGTTTTCTCTTTTAACATTAACGAGCAGATTATTTTCTCGCAAATGTTTTAATGTGTTTCCTCCATGCTTGTTATAATAACCCTGTGCATTCCAGTGTATCATTATTATGATGTTGACGGAAAACTTTGAGAAAAATTATTTTTTGATGAGCCATTCTTTGGCATCTGAAGGTGATGAGAACTGAGCCAATAAGTAACCATTAGCAAATGCAATGCTATCTACTACGATGTTGGCGTTAAAGTCTGGTTTATGTAATACGGCAACACGTGCATTTTTCAGGCCGTTATGATTTGCCAGATGGAGACCAAACTTTTCCTGTTCTTCGAATGACAAATCCATAACAAGTTCACGTACATCTACCTGTATCTTAATAGGGTCAAGGTGGCTGAACTTTTCACAAACCTCATCAACAGCTTTCATTCTATCTGGAAGGCTAACAGTATGCGTATATACAACATCCACAATATTTGTAGACTTATTGAGTTTAATTTTATAGCTCATACTTTTTCTTAATCAGGGGGTTGTCGAAATTATAACAACATATTCAAATGGTGAAGAAGAAATTAATTGATATTAATGTATGTAAGTCTTGGAATATAAGTACTTTTCACCTGAATCTTTTTTAGATAGTTGTAATAGTCACCTGCTGGTTTATTTATAAAAGATATATCCTCGGATATTTTGTATTAAATATCCTGTGGGGTGCTGTAAAAAAGGATAATACAGGTAGCTTTATTTTGATTAAAACTGCCATAAATTGTCATAAACTGTTGTTTTATGTCGATTGGAGCACCCTGTGAATTAAATAGGTAATAAAAAAAATATTTTTAATTACCTATTTATTTGTATTGTTTCTGTGGTATTCAGCCTGGTTGAGTCTAAACTGTGATTAGCTTGGCACGATTTATGCGATGTAAATCACATAATACCCAGATGCCACAAGAAGAGTGGTGCTGTTTTGCTCATGGAGGTGGATTAGTGTTTTATCTATTCACAAAAGGCTTTCGCGCAATCGTGATATTAAGCTTCGGTTTCTTTTTTGTCATTCCTGCAAATGCTTCAGTGGATATGTGTGTTAATATTTTGGAGTCATCAAGGGAAAAGCTCGAAACAATAAAAATGGATCTGGAGCTTGTTGTTACAAAAAGCCAGTATCAGAAAAACATAGAAAACCGCTATGATTCAGTTGAGCGTCTATTGCATGTAGCTGCAAGCTGCTCTTCGAATAAAAACATTTCTGAAACGTTAGTTAAGGAGTGGAGACGATTGGAAGATATTGTATCTTCACTACACTCTAACGCACAGGCTTGTACATTTACAAAATTTGCTGACTGGATGATGTCAAAAGAAAGTGACCTGAATGCATTCAGGCAGGCTGTGTCAAAGCCTGATGCGAAGTCAGGTATAAAACAAAAAAGTATTAATTCCTGATATTTTTTATGGCTTATGGCTTATGGCTTATGGCTCATGGGTACATTAAAGCGTTTTATATAAAAATCAAAACGATCTAATATAAGTTCTTCAGTTAATCCAAACTCATCGAGTTTGTAATCATGCTTTCCGTGTTTACCCATGGGGTGATTATCAATGTATGTGTTTATTCTGCATTTTGTTGTCGTGTTCATCTCAAGATTAAAGTAGTCATAAATATCTGTAACAAAATTAAATGGTCGATTAACAAAATCATTAAATTGCAAATCAAGAATCTGTGATTGATTGATATTTTCTCTCTGTTTCAGACTGCTTTCTACCTTACGTGCAAGATATTCCATCACAACAAGGCCTAGCTGCTTTTTGTCATATTGTCGCTCGTTCATGATGGCCGCCATCATGCTTGCGTAAGAGCCCACAACCTCAAGAGGATTACGGTGGGTAACAATAATGCAGGCATCCGGGAAGGTTTCAGAGATAATATCGAGAGCCCATAAGTGAGCCGGTGATTTTAATAGCCATTGTTTGCCAGGTCGTTGCCACTGCAGCATACGCAGTAGATTGGCATAATATTGATAGCTTTTGTGCAGGTCTTGTTGTTGAAACCATGAGCCATAGGGTTCCATGATTGTCTCAATGCCAAATTGAACGTCCTGAAAAGTATGATTTAATAGATGGATGCACTCTTCAGGAGTATCGGCTGTGGTGTGATGGATTTTACTGAAGTCGGGGTTGTTTTTATTTTGTTCGTCCTGCCAGGCTTTCATCATCAAATAGCGCGGGTCTTCTTTGTCATGCTCAAAGTTTTCATGAGGTGACGGGTTCATTCCTTCCCATAATTTCAAGGGGCGAAATGCATCGTTATTTGCGAGCAGGTTAAGCAGGGCAGAAGTGCCTGTGCGAGGCAAGCCTGTAAGGTAAACAGGTTGTGTTATTTTCTCATTGAGTATTTGCGGGTAATCCTTGAAACCTTGTTCAATTCGAAGTCTTTCGGCTAATAAATCAACTACCCTGCGACGAAAACGTCTGCAGCCTTTTTCAGTGAAATCATTGTTTTTGTAGGTCTCAAGTAAAATACTCAGCCCTTGCAAAAAATGATTATTGCCGAAGTCATTCAGGCCGGTTTTGTCTCTGGCATCTTGTAAAATATTTTCAAGATCAAAGTGATGGTCGTTGCTGGAATCAGTCATTGCATGATTCCTGTGCAAGATCTTTCAGTTTGATCAGTTTTGTATTGGGTTGTGGATGTTCTTTGGCACGAATCCAGCGAACGCACATAGTACCTTCGTTATGACCACAGCTATCCATCCAGTTATCGGTTTTAATACCAAGTGTTTCAGGGTTTGTTTTTGCAATAACAATACGTACAGAGCCATCACCGCGATATTTCGCGATTAGTTTGTTGAGATGCACAGGGTAGTAACGATAATCAAGACTCTCAAGCCAGTAATTGCCCAGTTGAAAATTCCAGAAATCACATTCTGGTGGAGTAAATTCAATAATCAGTGCTTCATCGTCAGCTATTTTGAAATAACTATGATAATAGGCGATATTTGGATCACCTCCCGCCTTCAAGGCTTTTTCAGGATCAAATAGAGGTAACTTGTTAGTATGCTGTTTGAATTCTTCGGTCCATTGTCTGAACATATCTGAAGTGGCATGCACAAAAAAAGCAGCGCTTTTTAAAGCTTTATCCATTCTTTCAGGCTTGAATGGCAGTGGTTTGTTTTCTCCATCAATACGTTCAATTTTCACGTCGGCTATTATTTCATTTTTATGGTCGAGGCGTGTTTGTCGAACCTGGACCATACGCGTGTCTGCTTTCATCGGTAACCAATTACCGCTGACCGGTTTTTCGCAAGATACTATAATTTCAAAGCTGCCATTATCATCAATCTGCATTTCATCGGCTTCAAGATAGCCTGTAGTATCAAGACTGCCGGTTTTACCATAGCCGCCTGCCTGTGTGCCAAAACCCAGGTAATGCACGGTGCCACGAGTACCTGTGATGCGATAGTGATATTTTCCATTTACAGGAGCAGCAAGATAAACATTGTCAGGGTTGTCCATGCCCATTTTTATCGTTTCGTGTACCGGGCGATGGAATTCAGGTGCAGTTGTATCTGCTGCCTCAAGATATGAATCGAGTGCTGCACGTGTGAGTCGTGCAAGGTAGCGCCAACCTTCTGCACGATCCAGTGTATTATCCGGAGCGCTTTCAGCCATCACTACCTTTTGGCCGGCTTCTTTTAGTCCATCACAGAACGCTTCCCACGAGCTACCATCGAGTACGTTTTCAAGTGCTTTATCTGTATCATTCATCGTATATATCCCGGTATTCTAATGAGGAGTATTTTAAGGTTATTGGCGCTTAATAAAACATCCCTTTGGGTGAGGTGGTCTTTTTGGTAGCGATGACAAAGCTGTAGTCTTTACATCAAGTGTTTATGTATCAAAGCTCGCTGACATAAAGTCCCGGATTTTCCAGCTCTTTTCTATTGGCTTCACTGGAGATAACTGCAATCAAAGCTTGTTCAGGTTGAAGGCAAGCCTGGCATAATGGACCACTCGACTTCATGGCATAGCACAACGGACAGCCATTCCAAAATTTCAAAGAATTTCAAAAGACAACAAACTTTTATGGATGCCCTCTAAGCTTTTATTCTGCTCTTTTAGAAACAGCAAAATGCAAATTTTGCTCAATTCTCTGGAAGGTTTGTTCCTCAAGATTAATCAGCTGCTCATTTTGTTTTTGCATAATAGCTTGGCAGGCTTGCTCTGACTCAGCGTGGGCACCAATCCAATAAGCAGCAACTGCCAACTCATCCAATATTTGCCACTGGTATACTGCAGTATCAACAAACAAGCGATCATCTGGAAAGGGAATTAATGAAGCAGCTTTCGCATAACCATATGCTTCGGGATAACGCTCAAGCTCTCGGTGGTATACTGCCAGTTTATGAAAGGGTTCTGCGCGAGAGGGGCGCATTTTATATGCGCCTAACAAGTGCTGTACGACTTCTTCATAAGGTTTGTTTAATTCACAAGCTATAAAACCGCATCGAAGCCGGGCTACAAAATTCTCTTCATTCCAACCGTGCATCCTGGCACGATCTTGATAATGTTTATACGCTTGTTGTACATGAGCCGCATCGTAATAAGACTGAGCCAGATAAAATCTGCTTCGACAATCATCAGGGTGTAATTCACACTCTTTTTCCAGCAAGGCGGCATCTCGCAGGAATTTCTCTTCCGTAGTCACACCTTGTGAGCGGGCTCCTTCACCAGAGTGGTATTTAATCCATGCTTGTGGCAAATTTTCCAGCTGATGAGTGCCTTCGAGATGTTCAAGGTATTCATGTACCACTCCACGCCACTGCCACCGGTTTTGGCTAACATCGATCAAGTTTGGGAGGGCATATCGTAATGTATTGTGGTGCTTTTCCATCTGGTAGGTAGTGCCTGGCACCAAAGAAGAAAAAACTTCCAGGCTGTCACAGCAAATCTCTTCATCGGCATCAATCAACAGTACCCAACCCTGGAAGCCACTTTTATAAACATATTGCAGCGCCTGGTTGCGATTAATACCGAAATTAACCCATTCTTCTAGATGAACTTCTCCAGGAATACCATATTTTTGCATTTGCTCTTTAATAAATTCCGGGGTGCCATCGGTTGAGCCTGTGTCAACAATAATATAGTAGTCGATAATATTTTTAAGTGATTCGAACAACCGCTCTAAAACGTTGACTTCGTTTTTGACGATCATATTGAGACAGATATTAGTTGGCATAGAAACCTTTGTTTAAAGCAGGAATTAGTTCTCTAAGAGCCAATTTCTTTGAAAGCGGCACGTTATAACTATAGCTTTTATTAAGTCCTAAAACTTCACATTTAAATTATTTATGTAAAGTCACAATCATATGATAGTGTTACTTATGTCACACATAGTGCCTAAAATATTAATAATGCTACTTGCTTACCAGACGAACCTCTCCATAAGGAGTACTAATGAAAATTAAACC
>CBDUPD010000179.1:0-5703 GCA_965368985.1 uncultured Spongiibacteraceae bacterium
CTCACTTTTTGTTCTCTCTTTTTTGCCATGTCGTTTTTTTCACAGTCAGCGGTCGTGTCGGGATAAATCCCGACCTACAGTATTAAAAGCTGCCGGAACTGTAGGTCGGACCTTAGTCCGACAAAATTCAGTCAGTGTCGGGATAAATCCCGACCTACAGTATTGAAAGCTGCCGGAATTGTAGGCCGGACTTTTGTCCGACAAAATTCTGTCTTCAACCTAACGATAACGAAATACAGTTCTACTATCTTTAATGCACAACTCACCATTCTGGTTACGAAAATAATTTTCTACCGTAACGTGATGGCCTTCGCCAATACTGAAGGTTTTTGGCGTGATATCAATGATTTTCTCGTTGATAAATACTCTATCACCTGGACGCAGCGGTACGTAACATTCAATTTCATAATCTGTTGCAAGCAGCTTATTACCGGGCAGTGGTGTACTGCAAAAGAAGGTGACCTGCCCGCCGCTATCTTCCATCCATTCAGGTCGCCATACCTTGTGCTCTTTACACAACACAATTACACCCCATGGTGCAATGCGCCCTGCCCATCGTGTTTGTTGTGCGTACTCATCACTCCAGTAGAGCGGATTGGGATCTTGAATACCTTCGGCAAAGTGCTCAATAAGACGTGTTTCGACGGCATACGGTTCTTCAACAGGCTCAGATTCTTTTCCGATCCAGCTCATGCCTTCTTCTTCGGTGCCAATAACATAAACAAGACCAGAGGGATCAGTTTCAGTTTTTCGTTCTTCAATCATAACCTTACCCCTTACTCAGCAGCACAACAGTAGCCGTGCCTTTGGTGACTTTGTCTGCATCTTGCTTATCAAGCCAGACATCAAGATCAACCAAATATTCATCATTCTCAAAACGCTTGCCAGTAACAACACCACGGGCTTTCACCGTATCAAAGCGAACAATGGGCTTACCCATACGATACTTGATGCGTCTTGGAATACAGTTAGGACCGACCCATGCACAAAGCACACGTTGAAGTAGCGCATGCTGCCAGGTGGCATTCATAAATATATCGGGCAGGCCCTGCTCTCGGGCATACTCAACATCGTGATGACCCGGATACCAGTCATGGTGTGATGAGGCGATAAACAGAAACTGTGTATGACTTAACGGGCCAATACTAATCTCGGGAATCTCATCGCCCACGTCTACGTCTTCATAATAGGTATCTTTTATTTCCGGCAGCTGCATTCAAGCTTCTCCTGGTAGTATATGAGACTAAGTCAAAGCTATTGAATAGTGTTCATCCAACATCACCGGATCACTATCTAACATTTCTTCAGCAACGATTTTTTCATGGTACTGACTATTACCCAGAGTTTGTTGTAACTGTTTGGCCCATTTCAAAAACGGCGTTGTGTGGGCGTCTGTAGTCGCACCCATACCACCATAGAGCTGCGTTGCTAACTGGGTAGACTCTACAGCAGAATAACCGACAAAAGCCTTGGCCTCGGAAACTGCCTGACGACTGGGAATATCATGATCAATTAGCCATGCTGCATAGTAAGCCATGTACTCACCCATGGTATTTTTTGTCCAGGCTGTTGCCAAATAGTTTTGTATCGCCTGAAAAGCGCCAATGGGTTGTTGAAACTGAACCCGCTCTTTACAATAGCTTACCCCAAGATCGTGTGCACGCTCTGCTATACCCGTCATATAACCACAAAGAATAGCTGTGGCAGCCTGAATCACCGAATCAAGTATTGGCCATGCCTTGTCAACCTCACCAATAATATCAGCGGCTTCAACACGCACATTTTCAAGAGTGACTTTTGCCTGAGGCTGTAGTGCCATCATTTTCAGGGTTTCGCAGCTAATACCAGCTGTTTTGGCATCTACCAAAAACAAGGTTAATCCCTGAGCAGGGTCATCACAGTCGCTCGTTCTAGCTGCTACCAATAATTTGTCAGCACTTTCTGCAAACTCAACGAAGTTTTTTGTGCCATTAAGCACATAGCCGCCATCTTCAGCACGAGCTGACGTTTTAACAGATGCTGCATTCGGCAAAGTATTGGATTCAGCAAGGGCAAAGGCTACCTGCAATTCACCTGCAATAATTTGCGGTAATAGAGTTTCTTTCTGCTCGTCACTACCGCCTTCAAGAATTGCTCTTCCACTCAAAAGTATTGTTGAAAGAAAAGGCGTGGATAAAGCTGCACGCCCCATTTCACGCATCAGCAATGTTGCATCAACATTGGATAGTGCCATACCGCCATACTCTTCAGGGTAGATAATACCGGTCCAACCCATCTCTACCATCTGCGGCCACATGTGACTGGGCCAACCTTCAGGGAGCGCTTCCCATTCACGTACTTTATCAAGCGGACAAGACTCCAGTAGAAAGCCCCTGGCACTGTCTTGTATCATTTGTTGCTCTTCAGTTAAATTGAGGTGCATTGTCTTCGCCCCTTCTCCAATTGTTTATTTTAGGAAGCCTTGATTAAACCCGGCACTTTCTTAGTTAGACCAGCGCGGCAGCCCCAAGCCCTGCTGTGCGATAATTTTTCGGTTGAGGTCTTTACCACCAGCACCTGATAGTTCATGCCCGGCCCAGCCATATTCAGACTCCCACCAACCGCCTAATGGCGCTTGTGAATTCTCATCTGTCATCAAGCCATAAGAGCCCATAACATCGATAGCAAGATTTGCCCTCTCCCAGCTCAACATGGCGCGCCACATTTTAGAGGCTGCCGCTTCAAGCGTTGGAATATAGTCTTTATTCATTGCACGGGAACCTGCGATCAACTGCATCATTTTTCCACCAGCCAGTTTCAACTGAAAATTTGCCAGAGCTTGTCTTACCACCGGATCATCAGACATTCGCTTTCCATCAATCTCGGTTTCACGAACCCATTGAACAAACTTATCAAACGGTGCACTGATGCCTTTGAAATTAATCATGGTAAAACGTTCACGAGCCAGTGCTTCCATCAGGTATCGCCAGCCTGCACCTTCTTCACCCACCAATAACCGTGTGGGGGTACGAACATCCTCGAAAATAACTTCACAGGTTTGCACGCCATTCATCATCGTGACCGGCTGAATGGTAATTCCCGGCGAATCGGTTTTTATCATGATAATGCTCAGGCCTTTATGTCTTTTCGAACCCTTTTCAGTTCGAACCAGCGTCCACATATAATCAGAGGTATCTGCGCAGGTAATAAAACGTTTTGTACCATTAACGATATAATCATCACCATCAACAACAGCCTTGGTATGAATGTTAGCAATATCATTACCGGCATCAGGCTCGCTATAACAGATAGCAAGACGGATATCAGCATCTACAATACGCGGAATAAACGCCTGCTTTAACTCTTCAGAGCCAACACTCAACAAGGTATTGCCAATAACGGTAATCAGGTAAGTTATCGTCAACGCAATACCGGGTGCATCGCCATTGTGTAGCTCATCGAGTAGAATATATTCATGCATGGGAACATTTTCTTCTCCCCTGCCACCATACGCTTTGGGATAAGATGCACCCAGCCAGCCTTTTTTGGCCATTTTTCTGATGCATTCCATCTCAGCCTTAACATGTTCAGGGTGAATTTCTGCCGCCCCCTTGAGTTCTTCGTCTATTTCTTCATTAACAAACTTGCGTACTTCCATACGAAAGTCCTGTTCATCGGGTGAGAAGCGAAAGTCCACTGTTACCTCCTGATTATCAAGGTTTTTTATGCTTTAGCCTGGCCACCTATAAAGTCAATTAATTGGCAGCCCGCCAGAATATGGGAAAGATTACCACTCTCTAAAATTTAATACAAGCTACCTGACTATCAAGTTACTTGACTATAATTATTTTTAACCTTAACCTACATTTACACGCATGAAAATATGACTAGATATCACCTTTATGACTCAACAAAAGAAATTAACGCAAGAAGACCTGAACACCTTCAGATCCAATAATATTGGCCAGGTACTCACCGAAGTCGCCCGTGACTACCAGCAAAGTGCCGTTGAGAAATATGAGCAATTAGGTCATAAAGGACTACAATTATCCCATCAGGCAATATTTCTGCATCTGGGTCTTGAGGGGACAAGATTAACTGACCTTGCAGAAAAAGCAGGAATCAGTAAACAATCTATGGGACAAGTTATCGACGAAGTAGAACAACTGGGCTATATAGAACGTATCCCGGCACCTTCTGATCGTAGAGCCAAAATTATCCGGTTTACTGATAGAGGGCTTGAGCTTATAAAAACGGGGACTGAAATCGGTGTCGGTATTCAGCAACGTTATGCGGAATATATAAGTGAAGAAAGATTGAAACTGCTACATGAAATATTGGCTGATCTGCGCAGTGAGATACGTTCACACAGTAAATAATCATAACAAAACATGGAGTGTTTTCTGCAGGTCGGGATTTATCCCGACAGGTTTACTGTTAAGAAAATTGTCAGGATAAATCCTGACCTACAAAAAAGACAGGAGAATAGAGATGACATTAGCAGCACTTGACGGTGTGAAGGTTATCGAAGTGGGCGAAGGCATTTCAGCGGCTTTTTGCTCCAAACTGTTAAGCGATTATGGCGCAGAGGTAACGAAAATTGAAAAGCCTGCCGTGGGTGACATTACTCGCCACTGGGGCCCCTTTCCCAATGACGAAGCCCATATAGAAAAAAGCGGTACCTACTTCAATTTAAATACCAACAAAAAAAGCATAACGCTTAACCTCGATTCTGAAAAAGGTCGGGATCTTTTTATCTCACTGATTAAAGACGCTGATGTATTAATTGAAAACAACCAGCCGCAACAGATGAAAGACTGGGGGCTTGATTACGACACTCTGGAAGCCATCAACCCAAATCTTATTATGGTATCGATAACCCCTTATGGCCAAACCGGCCCTTACGCCAACTGGAAAGCCTACGATCTTAACGCTTTTCACCTGACAGGTGTCGGTAGCCGCTATTGCGGACGTCAGGGAGAAGCACCGTTGGAACACGGCACACAATCAGCCGATTATTACGGCGCCTATACAGCAGCAACATGGGCACTGGCTTCTATTTTTGCGCAAGATAGCTCTGCAGAAAGCTCCCATTCAGAAAGTGATGGGGGCGGCGAGCATATTGATGTGTCATGTGCTGAAGCCATCGCCGCCACGTTTGTGGGTGGACAAAACATTGGTGGTTTTGCACAAGATGGTGTTTCAGGTTCACGAACCGGTATTGGCATGCCATTAGCAGCACCGGCAACCATCCTCCCCTGTAAAGATGGCTTTGTATGGATGTTAGCCCTTGAAACAGGACAATGGAAGGGTCTGGTAAATGCCATGGGAAACCCTGATTGGGCACAGCTTGATATCTTTGATGACATGTTTACCCGAGCACAAAATTCTGACCTTATTTATGAAATGATGATTGCATGGACCAATGAACACACCAAGCAAGAGATTATGGACATGTGCCAGGAAAACAACTGCCCCTCTACCGCAGTCTACACCGTAGCCGATGCTGCCGATCATCAACATATGGAAGACAGACATTATATTGTTGAACTCGAACACCCTGTGATTGGCCGCGTTAAAACGCTGGGAGCGCCAGTTAGAATACCTGACGCACCAGGGGGACCAGTTACAAGCGCCCCATTGTTAGGAGAAAATAACAACACAGTTTATTGCGGGCAACTCGGCTTATCAGAATCAGATATTCAAGAACTCACTAAAAACGGC
>CBDUPD010000180.1:0-5701 GCA_965368985.1 uncultured Spongiibacteraceae bacterium
ACTGCCTTTTATGGTGGCGTAAAAATGAGCGGGCAAGAGAAAAAACTCAGAGCCGGCATCGATATACTGATCTCAACACCCGGCCGCCTGCTGGAACATGTCACACAGTGCAACGTGAATCTGGCGAATGTTACCTTTGTGGTTCTTGATGAAGCTGACCGTATGCTCGATATGGGATTTATTGCCGACGTGCAACCTTTACTGCAACTAACCGCAAAGCAACGCCAAACCCTATTATTTTCAGCAACCCTGTCTCCGGCGGTAAACGAACTTGCACACAAACTGCTTAAAAACCATCAGGAAGTTCGCGTCGCAAAACAAAATACTACAGCAGACACTGTTGACCAGGTTATTTATGAAGTAGAAGAGCGCCGCAAGATTGATCTGTTTTTGGAGCTGCTTGATGAATATAACTGGTTTCAGGTACTGGTATTTACCAGCACCAAAGATCAGGCAGACCGGCTGATAAGCAATTTAAAACAGGGTGGTGTAGACGCAGCAATTTGTCATGGAGATAAGAGTCAGGGATCACGCCGCAGGGCTCTCGCAGATTTTAAATCAGCAAAAATACAGGTGTTAATCGCCACTGAAGTCGCAGCCCGCGGCCTGGATATTCAAGGGCTAGAGAATGTTGTGAACTTCAACCTGCCCTATTTGGCCGAAGACTACGTACACCGTATTGGCCGTACAGGTCGTGCCGGAAGCAAGGGACATGCCATATCCTTTGTAAGCCGTGAAGAAGAACGCTCACTGGATGCGATTCAACGACTGATAGGTCAGCGCATCAAACGACGTAGCCGACCGGGGTTTGAAGTCGGTAACCGTGAAACACTTATAGATAGCACAAACAAAAAGAAGCGACCTGGACGCAGCAATAAGGCAAGTCAAACCAAAATTACACATGAAAAAGCAGGCAAATCTACAGGAGGAAAAAACCAAACTGCCAAATCCGGCAAGGTGAAACCCGGCAAAACCAAAGCCGGCAAAAAAACAACAACCAAAAAAATCCCCAAAAAGAAACGATAAACTTCTGATTACATTTACAATAATACAGTCTGGATTATTTCTTAATCACCCTATATAGTGCCCGCCAAATATGCGGCAAGTAATACCCTACCCTAAAGGCCTTAAACATGAAAATTGATATTTATACGAGCTGTAATGATGGCAAGAAGTACATTAGCGTACCTAAAGGCATTAAGCTGGAAAGTCTTGAGCTACCTGCTGATATTGATACTGACCTGCTAACTTTATCTCCACTGAGAACCCGTCTGGAACTGGACATAAACAAAGAACATAATACGTTAGATCAGGAAGATATTATCAAGCAGATTGAAGAGAAAGGTTACGCCGTACATGGTACGAAAATTGAGATTAATTTATCGATAAAAGTGTAGCGTAGTAACAAGGGGAAATTTCTTTCCCCTTGCCAGCAACATCAAGTCTAAGCGTTATCGTGCGCTTCGTTGATTTTGTAATTCAGATATAAAACATTGAAGAAAAACGTCATAAACCCGCCCCAACGCTCTGTTTGTAACAAGTCATCACAAATACGATTACGCATTTTAAAGATCACCATATAAAAACAGACAAGAGAAACAATCTGAACAACAGAGTTGGCAATTGCTAGCTGAGCCATTTCAGGGTCTGACAATATAGCAAGCTGAAACACCCACGATAAAATGGTTAAACCGACATAGCCATGTACCAAAGCCATGGGGACTTTATTCTCTATTGAACTATTAAGAGCACCTACTCGCGTATAGAGCCAGTACAGAGAATAGATTCCAAGAGTCAACATCGACAAGAAGAAAACAGCCCAGGTACTAAACCGTGGCAGGCCTTCAATTGAAGCTGAAGAACTTTCTATTACTTGAGCATCGGGGGTTGCATAAGGGTCAGTCATATTTAATTCCTTGTTAAATTTATGATTAACGATCAGTGTAAACTCAAGAAACGGCCATTAAAACCCCGCAAATGCACTATTCTTAAAGTTTTTTAACATTATTTCTGATTTAACTGGAAAAAAGTCGCTCCTCCAGTGTTTTACCTTTAATCAAACGACGATAGTCCCATGATTGACTCGCCAGACGTTGCAATAATTGCTGGTCCATATCTGGAGCTGCCGCTGCATCATAACGCACAACAAACTCATTTTTCTGGTCGCTGCTTACCGAGAGTACTGAGGCTATCTTTGAAATATCGGCAATAAAGCCATCACGATCAACATTCACCATGTGCAATGTAATATAACTCTCAGTCTCTTTATCAGCGACTGGGCTGGTTTGCTGCAAACGGCCATTTTCAAGATAAAGCACCGTGCCACATAAACGCTCCAGTTCCTGCAGATTATGCGAGCTGATCACAAATGTCGTCTCACTGGAAATTGCTGCTATTTGTTGTCGAATATTTTTGGCATTGGCAGGATCAAGACCTGCTGTAGGCTCATCGAGCAAAACCAGCCTGGGGCTACCTATCAAGGCCTGTGCAATCGCTGCACGCTTTCGCATACCATGGCTCAACTCGGCAGGACGAGACGATACCGAGCCCGCAAGATCCATTAAAGCCAATACTCGTAATGCTTCTTCTTTAGCCTGCTTACGACCAAAACCTTGCAACTCGGCATAAAATGCCAATTGTCGCTGTATCGAAAAAGAGGGATCAAACTGCGCATCTTGCGGTAATGCCGCCACCTTACCCAATAGTGCTGACGAACCCGGCTCATGCCCCAATAGATGAACAGAACCGGAAGAGGGGCGCAGATAAGCACACAAAATACTAAACAGGGTTGTTTTGCCCGCACCGTTAGGGCCAACCAGAGCGATAGGTTCACCGGCCTGACACTCAAAACTTACTGCATCAAGCGCACACTTACCTGCATAAGACTTACTGAGACCTTCACATTGAATTAATGCACTCATAGTGAAGCCCTCTTCATTACATAATACCCGGATGCCAACAGCACAGCACACTGCAAGATGGGTATATAAGACAATGAAAACATCGCCGCCCCCTCAAGATCAGTAAGCGCATCAAATTGCATACCAGGAACAATCAACTTTACAGGCTCCAGAAAAGGAAAATAGTGACTTAAACCGGTAATTATTGATGCAGCCAATGCCCATATTAATGCGGCAATAACTGTCGCCTGACGTGGCGACTTAACCACTGCCGACAATAAAGACATCATGCCGATAAAGGGTAACAAGACCAAACCCAGATTTGCTCCCATTATCAGAGCATTGTTTAAAGCTGATACAGAAAACCCGTCATAATAAACTCCCATAGCAAAAGTGGTTAGCATCGTTAACACAATCAAGATGTACTGAATAATCACCTGGGATAAAAAGCGGCCGAAAAATATCGAAGCCCGATTACATCGCAGCGAAATAAACCGTAAAGTACCACGCTCACGATCAGACCCTGTCTGGTTTGCTGCTATAAAGATACTCAGCAAGGGAAACAGATATAAACCTACATTAAAATAGGTAGAAAAAACAATTGTCGACCAATCCTGGCCCGTTGCTCCTTGCTGAGAAAGAAAGTTAGTGATATTAAATATCACCAGGCGCAGCAATAAATACCAGAAAAAACCAAATGCCGTTAAATAAAACCAACCTGTACGGCTGGCAAAAAGGCGCTCAAGTTCAAGGCGTATAATTATCCATAATGTAGAAACTACACTGGGCGTGTTTGACTGCATATTCATCCTGTAATTTCGCTACAAAACAGTATCATAGCAAAACAAATACTGTAGGTCACAATTCGTGGCAATCTGAACCTTTAACATTAACCAGGCTCCCCAAATGCCTATCCATTCGGAAAATATTCCTTGATCCACTCATAAATCTGATCAGCCGTGACATCTTTATATTCAACAGATATAAATTCTTCACCGGGGTCTTTATCCATATAAGTGAATTGATAGGTCAGCTCTTCAGGCTTGTCATCATGAAGCAGCAAAATAATTCTTTTGCGTGAAACGATACTATCAATGGTTAACGCATCAACAGGGAAGCCTGAATCTCGCATACTTTGAACCAAGCCGATCACAGGGTCGATATCTTTAAATATCTTCTGAATTTCAAGCTGCGCTTCAGTAGCAAGCTCCACGAGCTGAAATATTTTCTTTTCATTCAAAATCAATAGCCTTTTTTGATAAATACCTAGTAAAGCTTGTTAGGTAGCAGATGCTTCATGAATTACTCCAAGAAAAGATCAATCATATGGGCTTATCACGCGTGCACCTTGCCGCGCGCCACAAAACCCGTGCAATTTATTAATCTTCCCATGGGGGCAGCGAACCACTAACTGCAAATCATCATGGTAATCACAGCTAATAACAGTTGCAGAAATGGATACTAATAAATGCCGTAAATCTGACTCATGCGCAAAATCACATGCCATTCTGATATCGGCTGTCGGCACATGCTCTGCAAGCACTAACTGTTCAATAGCTTGCTGGGTTGCCGTTGAATAGGCGCGCACCAAACCACCGGCACCAAGTTTGATACCTCCAAAATACCGAATAACAATAACAAGGATATCGCCGATATCTTTATGGTTTAACACATTCAATATGGGTTTTCCTGCTGTACCTGAAGGCTCACCATCGTCATTAAATGCCGCTGTTAAAGGATGCCTGGGGTTACCTAATAAATAGGCCCAGCAGTGATGACGCGCATCAGGATATTGCTGCTTACTTTGCTCCAGTAATGTCATCGCCTGATCACGACTCTGAATATAATGCACCTGTGTAATGAAGCGACTTTTCTTCACTTCATAGCAGTGCTCAAGGCTTTTGGCAGGAATAGAGTAGGGTTGGGTTTGCATGCAGGTATCTTAACAAATTTCTATAAGAAGTATTCATCGTTATAAATATAACGACGAGCAGAGCTTTATTCTAAATTCTTGATATGAAAAATTCAGCCCTGCCCAAATAACTTATTTCACTTCTATCGTAGCCTGCAGAAGCTCAAGCTTCTCAGACGTTTTGCCAGAACGACTTCCAAGACTTTCCATTACCCTCATGGTATCCATACCTGATACAATCTCACCAAATATAGTATGTTTACCATCAAGCCAGGGTGTTTCAACAAATGTCAGGAAAAACTGACTGCCATCAGTACCAGGGCCCGCATTAGCCATACTCAACAGGCCCGGTTTATTATGCTTAACTGAAGGGCTAAACTCTCCCTCATACTTATAACCGGGACCAGCACGACCCGTACCTGTTGGATCACCACCTTGCGCCATAAAACGGGTAATTACCCGATGAAAAACAACATTATCATAAAAGCCCAAACGGGTAAGGTAAATGGTACTCGACACATGCATCGGAGCTATCTCTGGCATAAGTTGGATACTAATATCCCCCTTATTCGTTTTTAAATTCCAAAAATATTTCTTACCCTCGTTAAATGCCACTTGCGGCGGCTTCGGTAAACTGGTTTTCCAGCCCGCGGATTTCTTATCAATGGCTTGCTGCGCAATAAATTCATCGATGGCCTTAATGGAGGCTGCTGATGATTGCTGAACTGCAGAGTCTGTTTTTACTGGAATGGATTTTTCTGTATCAGCTTTGGCTGCCGGTGTTTTTGAACCGTCACCATCACTTTGACAGGCTGCAGCCACCAATAAAAAGCCCATTGCTGTTATTACTGTTTTTATTCGTAGAATTAACATAATCATGACACTTCTG
>CBDUPD010000181.1:0-5672 GCA_965368985.1 uncultured Spongiibacteraceae bacterium
AGACGAAAGCGACAAAACCGAAGATATGCAGAAACTGGCGAGAAGACTCTGGAAACGCCGAGCCCGGCAGATGGGGGTTAATATTGAGGATATCAAGGGCGAAAGAGAGGGCTGATCCTGGCGTCTTTCTTGATATCGCAGGCACCGAACAATTTCTGTTTTGTAAAACCTCGACACTAAGGTAGTATTTGCTACAACACTAATAATCAAATCGTTGCGGGACTGTGACGATACCCACTATCAAGGACTGTTCGAAGGAATGGCGAAGATGGCATTAAGAACTCCCTTTCTTAAAATTGCTGTACAAAAAAACAGTATATTTATTTTTAAAAAAGTCAACGCTTTTCAGACAAAAAACGGCCCGATAATAGATTCGGTGGTCGATAAGTCTTTTATTAGATTTTATATTTCAATGGGTTGAAGATATTGAATCAGTATCAAGAAAAATTATATGGCGGCCCGATAATAATTATTATGAGGCCGATGGCCTCATAAACGTACTGTTAGCTTTCACAGGAAGTGTCGATGACTCTGAATGATTTAACCGTAAATTTTTCTCATCTAAATCGAGACTCTTTACTCAGTGATTGGGAGTGGCTTTTAGAGGGTAAATTCTTACCAATTCTGATGTCGGCGTCTGGTGACGCATTTGTACAGCATGTCGAAAATGGAGAAGTTTGGTGGTTAGATACTGGCGGAGCAGAATTTTCTAAGGTAGCTGAGTCACCAGAACAGTTTAACGAACTTCTATCAGACAAAGAATTTGTTGTTGAATTTTTTGCTGTACAAATGGTCGGTGATTTAATTCAATCTGGCAAAGTATTATCTAACGGCCAAATATATAGTTTAATACAACCTTGGTTGTTAGGTGGTGAATATAAACTTAGCAATATTAACCCAACAGACATCGAGGTTCATTTTTCTTTGAGTGGGCAAATAGCAAAACAAGTTGGTAGAAGTGAAAGCTAACAAGCCAATTATTCCGACCTCAACTCGCTGCGCTCTTTTCGTCGGCATATTGGGGCGTTAAATGCCAAAAATGGCGAAATCCAGTGCATCAACCAATTCTTCCCTGAGGTGGGAAATTGTGCCAATGGGTTCTTTAAGCAGATGTTTTTAAATAGAGGAAATCTGGGGTGTAAGGACAATCAGCTTTTCATCCTGAAAAGAAACAACTGGGGTTAACCGCTTCATGGCAATATTACGAAATAATGAGGCTCTTCCGAGGGGTATAACGATTCGCGTCGCCAACTCCTCAATATATGGATTCTGAATATCAACAAGGAAAGGGTAATGTTTTCTGCTTGCTGTGCTCGGATTTTGGTAAATATCAAACTGAGCCATCAAAATTCCCTGAATTCATCGCCGAAGCAGCCATGTTCTTCGATAAAGGCGTTATATTGCCTTATCGCTGCCTTGTTCTCTTTGGCCCATTTTTCAGCTTCTGCCTTGGCTAATTCTTGCTTCAATGCATGTTCCAAAGTAGCAGAAAGGTTTATATTCATGGCCCTTATTTTATTCAATAAGTCACTGTTTAAACTAAGGTTAGTAGGCTTTTTTGGTGCGCTTTCGTCGTATAAATGCTGCATGATACCTCCAAAGAATAGTGCGCATAACAGTGCGCATTATCATGTAAAGTATAGATCATTTAACAAGGCAGTCAACATTGTTCGCTGTCGGTTACTGCAACGTTAGCTACCAATCAAAGAAAGGATTCTATGAAATATTTACCACTACTGATTTTTGTTTTTTGTAATTCTGTTCAGGCCAAGGATAAAGCCTATATATTTGATATGTATGAGAGGTTTACGCTAACCAGCGCTTTAGCTGGAAAGTGTCTTAAGCCAGAAGATGATGAATTGACATCTTTTTTATCTAACTATCAAATGGTCACCACATATGCACTGCAAGAAATCCGAAAGCGCAAGCCAAAAATGACAAAAGACCAAGCAATGATATTGCTTAAAAAGAATGGCACTAAAATTACCACTGCTGCTAATAACTTAATTACTATCCAAGGCTGCGAGAGCGAAGCAGTTAAAGAATCTATTAAATTTTTTCATGTGCTGGCAAAGTGGAAGCCGGCATCATAGCTAACAAGACGCTGTTGTGGGACAAATTCTCCGCTGCGCTCCAAATTTTCTGCAAAGCGCGGCGTTAGCTGTCTTAGCTCTTGTCAATCACAGAGTGATAGAATAGTATCACTTTTATGAAAACAGAACTCGTAACCACACTAAAGCGCCAAGCCACCCGAATCCTTGCAGACCTGCATGAGACCAAGGAGCCTGTTCTAATTACTGAACACGGCAAACCATCGGCCTACCTCATAGATATCGACGACTATGAGCACATGCAAAATCGTATGGGTATACTGGAAGGAATTGCGCGAGGCGAAACAGCCCTACAAGAAGGGCGCACCTATTCACACGCTCAGGCCAAGGAAAGAATGAGTAAATGGCTCAAATAATATGGACGGAGCCTGCTATTTCAGACCTTGATGAAATTACAGAATACATTGCTTTAGATAAGCCTGAGGCCGCAGGAAATCTGGTTAAAAGGGTATTCGAAGCTATAGAGAGATTAAAGAACTTTCCTGATTCAGGAAAAAAACCTCCTGAATTTTCCCGTAAAACTCGATATAGGGAAGTTATAATTGGTCCGTGCCGTATCTTTTACCGAGTAGAAAAAAATAGAGTATTTATTCTATATGTTATGCGTAGCGAAAGAGTGTTACGCCAGTATATTCTTAGTGATCGCACGTAAACCAACAGCTAACAAATTAAGCAAGCGGGAAGCCTCAGACGGCGCATCTTCTTAAGGCGTTAACTGTGTCAAAAAAGTAGTAACATACTGGCCTCATTTTAAAAACTAAGTGGATACCATGACTGTTGACCTAAATAGCCGTTACGATTTAAACCCTGCGCATAGTGAAGTGGTAGAGGCGTGCAAAATTATTGAGCCATGCAATGCCTTAGACATGGGCTGTTCCAATGGACGTAATGCCTTATACCTGAGCCAGCTTGGCTTTAACGTAATCGCAGTAGACAACAACCCCGGCGCTTTTGATTTGCTGCATCAAATTGTGAGTGAAGAGGGGATAGCCAACATTAAGGCGCAGGTGTACGACATCAATAATGCCGAGCTTGGTGTGGATTATGGCTTTATTGCTTGCACCGTAACCTTAATGTTTCTCGATCCAGCTCGTGTTGATGCTGTTATTGCCGATATGCAAGAGCATACTCTGCCCGGCGGTTACAACCTGATTGTTTGCGCCATGAGCACTGAAGAACACCCATGCCCAGTCCGCTTCCCATTTACCCTAAAAGCAGGGCAGTTGCGCGAGGCATACGAGGGGTGGGAGCTGATTAAGTACAATGAAGATGTAGGTACTATGCACAATGGCGCGCAATTGCAGTTTGCGACCATTTTGGCGCGGAAAACTGGCTAGTTAAATGAATGATGAAGGGAGTTCTGTGTAATTCTGGGGACAGTTTACTTAATTGTTGGTTGGTATGTGTGAGGGTGTTTGGAGTTAAGTAAACTTGTCCCCGGAACGCATGGCAATTTTCCGCTGCTGCGGACGTTATATTTCAAAATGATTAAGACCCTATTTAAATGCTTAACTATCTCGGCCACACTTTTTTTTGCTGTTTTAGCGATATTTACTATACCGTCTTTCTTTGATCCTGAATTTGAAATAAAAAACTCTTCTCCCGGCATAGTTTCAGTTGTTGCAATATGGCGGGACAATGAAAAAAATATTGGCAAAATTCAGCCAATGTCCACGCATAGTTTCAGCATAAATGATGAGGCCGGCATAAAATTTAGAGTTACTTACACAGATAATAAAACTATTGAAAGCAAGGAGATGTATTTCACTAACGGCATTAAGATTATTACTGTAATTACAGCTGATGCGGTTGAAGTGAAATATGATTTTGAAACATAACCTCCACCAGCACCCGGACTCACAACAGGTCGTTAGTCCGGGTGCTGGTGGAGGTTATGTGCCAGAGAGATGGTACAAAGACAGATGTTTCACCTAGCCCTGCACATTGTAACTCCAGCCATGCTAACTGGCCTTTTCTTTAGAAAAAGCTGGATGCTAGCCTATTTCTTAATGATCGCGACTATGCTCGTAGATATCGACCACCTGATTGCCGATCCGATATACGACCCGAATCGCTGTAGTATTGGATTCCATCCATTACATGAGTTGTGGTTTGTTTTTTGTTACGTTGCACTTTGCTTTGTACCAAAGATGCCTAAGATAAGACTCGTTGGTATTGGCTTGTGTGTGCATATGGCCCTGGATGCTATCGATTGCCAAGTAACCAGCGGGGTATGGGTCAATTAATTTCATAGGGTGGCGGCACATAACAAGCGGTCAATACCCGCCGTCGGCTGGATTGCCTTAAGCGCTGTTTCGCAGCACGGTAACCTATTATCTTGGTGTTAAATGCATGCCAGAAATCATTCGATAACAAGAGGGAAAAGTTATGATTACTATTTCACAATTAACTGAGTTGTTAGGATGGGCATCAGTAATCAATGTCGGTTATCTTTTTCTAGCTACCTTAATGCTTATGTTTATGAGAGGAATAATATCTTCTATTCATAGTAAGATGTTTGAAATAGACGAAAGGGAATTAAGCTCTAAGTATTTTGATTTTTTGAGCAATTATAAAATAGTGACATTAGTTTTTATGGTGGCACCATATATTGCTTTAAAAATCATGGGCCAGTAAGTGTTTGACAAGTCTATCAATTTGACCGCTTTACGCTGAGTTTCGGTCGGCTAATTTTCGGTCGGCTAATTATGGAAGCGTTAAGGTCACAAACAAGAGGCAGGGGGCATATTGGACTCGCCACGATGCAGCGCGACCCAAAGCAAGGCGAATAAAAATAACTACTGGAGAAAGTCATGCAAGAAGATAAAAAACTCAAGTATTTAAGTGTCGCGCTTTATGTGTTTGGTGCGATTTTCATTGTGGGTGTTCCAGCAATGATGATGGTGATTTGGCCTTCTGGTTGGGGCTGGACACCTGCACAACCAGAATATG
Source organism: uncultured Spongiibacteraceae bacterium (assembly GCA_965368985.1). GTDB lineage: Bacteria > Pseudomonadota > Gammaproteobacteria > Pseudomonadales > DT-91 > CAZTZY01. The sequence continues at coordinate 5,064 of CBDUPD010000181.1, forward strand.
AACAAATGATTATGGGCATTTACGTAACTTTAGGAGTGTTTTTAGTTCTTGCTGCAAAAGCCCCTATGGCGAATTTAAGTCTCATATGGTTTACAATTTGGTCTAGTATTGTTCACGCCGGAATAATGCTTGCGCAAGCGATCGTTGATGAAACTGAGCATGCGAATATGCTGGGAGATATTCCAGCATTGTTTTTAGTCGCTTTCGTTCTTTGGTACTTAATGCCAAAAAAAGCAGATACCCAGTAAATTAACCGGAAAAAGGGGACGCATTTATTTTAAAAGACAACACATCGGATAATTATATGAAAAATAGTTGCGTCCGCTTTTCCGCATTGAAGTTTAACTAGGCGTTATGTTTCAGCAGGGTTGGGTGGATCTTAAATTTTAGTATTTAAATCGGGCAATAGATGCGCGGTTGTGCGTGAATCCTGTGTCATGCCATGATTATGATTATTTCATGAAATCCAAGACCAGCCGACTTGATCGTTTTATCAGCCAGAATAGTGTTTTTTCGCTTTCAGATACGCGCCTACTAATTGCCCAAAAACGGATTCTTTTGGATGGATGTGTGGCGCATTCAATCCAACAAAAAGTGACGGAATTCACT
>CBDUPD010000182.1:0-5662 GCA_965368985.1 uncultured Spongiibacteraceae bacterium
AGCTGTGCCCTGCAGTAAAGTCTGCTTTAAAACCGGCTTGTTCGAAGGTTTTATATAAACCAACAGAGAAAGTACCAATAGCAGGTTGAGCATATTGCGTTAATTGCAACTCAGCATCCTGCTTCGCACGATCTTCTTTATTGAATACAGGTATCGGATATGTCTTTTTAGATAACTGAGGCAAGCCTGCAGCCGTGAATTCAGCATCCATAGCAGCAACAGCACCCAAAACAGTAGGAAGGTTACATGCCAACTCAGAACCCATATTCACATATTGCGAACCTTGACCCGAGAACAGGGCAACAACCTTACCTTTAGCATCTGTACCTTTAGCACTGTAGTAGATACCTGTAGGTACAGACCATGAAGCTGCACCAGCATTTGTTTCAAACTTGCCCAGTGCCTGCTCCAATACTGCGATAGCATCACCAGCACTCTTGGCTACGAAACCCAAACGTGCCTTTTTAACATCCGGTGTTTGCAAACCACAGGTTTGTGCCAGTGTATTAAATACAAACGGTTGGTCATCTTCATTAATATTCAGTTTTGCCAACCAGCCTTTTGCCTCGGCAATAACAGCTGCTTCGTTATCTCCGGTTAACACCACCATTTGTGGCACATGGTTCAAACGATATGCATCTTTATGTACAGGTGCGTATTCTTCCAATACAAAGTGGAAGTTAGTACCACCAAAACCAAACGAACTAACACCGGCACGACGAGGCGCACCATCAGCACGTGGAATCCATGGGCGAGTTTCAGTATTTACATAAAACGGGGTTTCTTCAATTTGAAGTGTATCGCTTGGTTTATTAACATTAATCGTTGCAGGCAATACTTTATGATGCAATGCCAGGCACGATTTAATAAATCCGGCAGCACCCGCTGCTGATTTTGTATGACCAATTTGCGATTTAACACTACCAAGGGCGATGGTATCTTTTTCAGCATCATTTGAACCAAAGTATTTGTTCAAACCACCAAATTCAGCCGCATCACCAGCTAACGTACCTGTACCATGCGCTTCGATTAAACCAACAGTTTTAGGATCAAAACCGGCATCAAGATAAGCACGATTCAATGCTTTAGCCTGACCATCAGGGCTTGGTGCATAAATTGATTTAAAACGACCATCTGATGAAGTACCGATACCTTTCAGTACCGCATACACTTTATCACCATCACGCTCTGCATCTTCAAGACGCTTGAGCGCAACCATACCAATACCTTCACCAACCATCATACCTTTTGAATCTTCATCAAAGGGACGAATAGTCTCGTTAGTGGTGAAAGCCGGCGTTTTAGAGAAAGACATATACATAAATGGTGAGTTATCACAGCAGATACCACCAGAAATCATCATTTCACTGCGGTATTCAAGCAGATCACTAACCGCAAGCTTCATAGCTGCTAATGAACCCGCGCAGGCTGCATCCACTACGCAGTTTGTTCCACCAAGGTCAAAACGGTTGGCAACACGTCCTGCAATTACATTACCCAACATACCCGGGAATGAGTTTTCTTCCCATCCGATGTAGGCTTTTTGAAATTTATCAATAATCGCTGCACGATCTTCTTCATCAACACCGCTAGCTTCTAATACTCTATTCAAAATCGGGTACTGTAAACGTGAAGTCAAGGGAACGATCTGCTTCAAACCGCCACCTACACCAAGAACGATACCAACCTTATCACGGTCATAACCACTACCGTCTTGTATACCGGCATCTTCGATAACATCACGTGCAACAACAAGTGCTAATAACTGAGCAATGTCTGTCACTTCAAGAATATTCGGCGGAAGACCAAACTCCATCGGATCAAAATCCAGCTCAGGTATAAAAGCACCACGTTTACAATAGGTTTTATCGGGTGCTCTTTTATCTTCAGAATAATAGTCATCTATATTCCAGCGTGAAGCAGGGACATCAATAATGGAGTCAATACGCTCCATTATATTGTCCCAGTACTGATTCAGGTTTTTGGCATCAGCAAATACGCTGGCCATACCGACAACGGCAATCGGTGTTTCTTGTAGACGCGAATTGAGTTTTTTCGCTTCTGCTGGTGTTAGCTCTTCAGTACTGCTGTTCTTTTGCTTAGACATTTTTCTAATGACCTCGGTTTAAGATTCTGTTGTCTGATTCGTTGGCTCATCTGTTTCATCAAGCACACGAAATCGACTTAAAAATTCGTTGTAATTACCTGCAAGTATTTTGCGTATATGGAATGGAGCATTATTGAGTACATGCGACATATAGCGTTCAGCTGCTTTCATCTCATCACCATCATAAACATCAACATAAACCCACCCTGAATCGGGGTCGCTGGCGATAAGCAAACGGCGTTTGCGAGACTCTCCATCAAAATCAGGGAGCTCTGTCACTTTCACGTTCACAATTTCTTTTTCATCAACGCCCAGTACATTCTTCATGGCTTCTGGAGAAACCTCAGGCATTAATGCTTCATGTTCTTCCTTGCTTTCAATGGCTACACGGATAGGCTCATCGGCATCCATTAGCTCACCACCCTCTTCGATATCACCAAGGCGAGAAACACCATGGCGCTTCAGGCAACGCTGCAAACCGGCACGTGATACATCGGGGTGTACAAATTCTTTGCAAACAGCTAATAACTCATCAAGTGACAGCAATAAGCGCTGACGTAGCTCCACAACTACATATTCTTGAGAAGGACTTAAAGTTGTTTTTAAATGGCGTGGGGTATGAGAGGCATCATTGGTGGTTTCACGATTTCTCCACTTACGTACAGTTGCTTCACTGATTTTTAACAAACGCGCCAATACCGCAGTCGGAAGATCTGACTCGCGGATAAACGCCCGCATTTCAGGCGTTGTGGTTGCATTGGCATGTTGTTTGGACATTTTCTTTTTCTCTGTTTCTATCTAATTATTCTTATAATTATCATGATAGTTGACCCTGATTTACTGATGGGAGTATCAGGGGGGAGAAATAATACACGGTATCACTACACGATACAATCACCCGATACTAATTATTATAATGTCTCGCAGAATAAAACAAATCATTGATATTTAAAGATTTTATTTGATTTATCTTATTAAATCTGTGCAAAATACCCGATACAAAACAAGTGATACATTAATTTAAATTTAATAAATCTGTAATATGCAAGCATCTCTTGAACTAAAACCCGGTGACATTCATTTATGGATCACTTACCCCCACCATCACCAGCAAGCAGAACTGCTCGCTCGCTATAAAAAGCTTTTAACTGACGAAGAATCGACCCGACAGCAACGTTATCGTTTTGAAAAAGACAGACATGATGCATTGATTACACGGGCCTTCATCCGTGACCTGCTCTCAAAATATGCTGATGTAAAACCGGAAGACTGGCGCTTTGAAAAAGGCGAGAAGGACAAGCCGGAAATAATTAATCCTCCCCTGCCACTACGCTTTAATATCAGTCACACTAAAGAACTGATCATCTGTGCAGTAACGCTTAATGATGATATTGGTTGCGATGTTGAATATATTGATCGCAATAATGATGTACTGAATATCGCTGACCGCTATTTTTCAGCCAGTGAAGTGAAAGAACTCTTTAGCTTGCCTGAAGATCAACAACGCAGTTGTTTTTTTGATTACTGGACACTGAAGGAGTCTTATATAAAAACCTGGGGATTGGGATTAGCGATACCATTGGGTGATTTCAGTTTTCACATCGGCAAAAGCGATAAAGACAAGACTAACTCAAACATCCGATTGAGTTTTGCACCCCATCGTATTGATTACCCGGAACTTTGGCATAGTTGGTTATTTTACCCTAATGACACTCATAGAATGGCATTAAGCATTAAAACAAAAGAACAAAGCACTTTTACTGTAACTTTTTTTGAGACAACACCACTAGTAAGCTTCAGAGAAATTGACCTGCCCCTGAATTAATAACTCTACTCTCAACCAATGAACTAATCCATTGCCCCTAACACTTCGTCAGGTATTGGCTGCAAGCGTTTTTGTTTATCCATACACACCATTTCTATTTCACCTACAACAGCTGGCTTTGTCGCATTAGGTCGCCATACTTCCTGACGCCATTGGGTTTTATATTTACCATCCAGCTTATAAGAGGTACGAATATCACAAACTTCTGCAAACTCCACTCCATCCTGAAAAATCATATTAGCTTTATAGACTGCAAAACCAAGACCCTTTTCATTCCACAACTTTGCCAAACGGTCACTATCAATCACGTGCTCACGTGCGCGCTCAAAATATTTGAGAAAATTAGGATGATAAACAACACCTGAATGATCTGTGTCTTCGTAATATATCTGTACCGGGAAGTGATAAATTTTACTTTGCATTTTTCTCGTCTTTTTTGAACTGCAGGAATCCTGTTTTCGGCTGCCAATATTACCCTTAAAACCCATTGGATTCAAAAATCATCGGGTCTAAGCATGGCATCATGCCCGCCATCTACAAAAAATACAGAACCACTGACAAAACTGGCCTGCTCACTGAGTAAAAATGTAATCACATTGGCAATTTGTTCTGGCTCACCCAATACGCCCAAAGGTACTGTTTCACTAAACTCTTTTAAAAACTGGCCAAAGTCCTTATCTTGCAAAACCTTATCAGTTAATGGTGTTCGGGTAATGCCTGGCGCCACCGCATTGATACGTATGCCTTTACTGGCAAATTCCAGATTATTTCTTCGCATCCATACTGTTAAAGCATATTTGCTTCCGGCATAAGCATTATGCCCATCAAGCCCCTCAATAATTTTACACGCCCCAGCCTCATCACCACCTAGAAGAGCTGCCACATAAGCTTCATTCAGCCCCGGCATCGAAGCTGAATTAGATGACACCATAACAACTGACCCTTTGCGTTTTTCAAGTAGAGGCATCATAGCTTGTGTCATTTCAACAGCTGAGAAATAGTTTACCTTTGTAATCAGGGAGAAAGGTTTCATATGAGGCCCCAACCCTGCACACGGGATAAAACCATCAATACCTTCAGAGTATTTCTCGCGGACAGCATTGATTGCTGATTCACGCTGCTCAGCATCAGTTAAATCGGCCAGCACATCCCCCGCCTGAATATCAATGGTAAAAACTTCATGCCCGGCTTCGATAAGCTGCTGTTTAACTGCAGCGCCAATACCTGTAGCACCACCGGTTAATACGTAAATTCCCATAATATTTCTCTTGATCTGCACACAACCTACTATAGTCATCAAGGCAACAGATTAACAAGCATCAATTTAATTCCTGAAACGTAAGTGGTAAAGTCTTTAAAGAAAAAATGATTGAAAGGAAACACCTATGCAATTTCCAGCCAATATTGCCAACCTGACGCCCGGACTTCTTACAGAGATCATTCAGCAACAGCATAAAGAAGTTATCGTTGAGTCATTTGAGATTAAACATCGCGCAAAGTGTGGCGATGGCATTGCCTCAACCGCTGACCGCATCACTTTGAAAATAGCTTATAAACATGGCTGTGATGGTGGATTACCGACACAAATCATACTCAAGACCATTCTGCTACATCGTTTCTTACGTTTTGGATTACCAATGATTCTTGGCCTATCAAGCTCAGTGAACACATTGGACAAAGTACCTGTTATCAACAGGATTTCCCGAAATGTCATTTTTACACTGGTTAAT
>CBDUPD010000183.1:0-5653 GCA_965368985.1 uncultured Spongiibacteraceae bacterium
AATAACCAAAGCTTGCATCATCATGGTGTTCTCTTCCATGAGATAAGCGATACAAGGATTTGAGTTAATCACTATTTCATAGGCTAACCCCATTTGCCCACGTTTGTAGCTATTTTCAGTGCTGAGAAAATGTTTGCCGTATGACCAGTGATGATAAAGCAGTGGCATACCGTTTGAAGCATAGGCATCCATCATCTGTTCGGAATTAATAATTTCGATTTGATTGGGGTAAGTGTCGAGTCCAAATTCTTTTGCAATACGATCAATCTCTTTTTCATACTGATTGATCAGATCAAAAGTCCACTCAGATGTTGTTGAGATAGGTTTTTTCATACACCTTCCTTGCGAGAAAACAGGTCATGAAAAACAGGGTAGATATCGGCCGGTTTTTTAATTTGACGCATCGAAAATATCTCGGGATGCTCAGCCTGGATTTTTTCATATTCCATCCATAAAGACTGATGATCTCTTTCAGTTATTTCAACGTAAGAAAAATATTGTGTTTTGGGTAATATATTTTGTGTTAGCTCTGTGTAGCAGTTGCGTGAGTCATCACGCCAATTGTCACCATCAGAAGCTTGCGCACCATAGATATTCCATTCATCTACATCATAGCGGGCTTCAATAATGGAGTTCATCAGCTTAAGAGCGCTTGATACAATCGTGCCGCCAGTTTCTCTGGAATAGAAAAAATCATCCTCGTCAACTTCTTTGGCACTGGTGTGATGGCGTATAAAAACGACTTCTATATGTTTGTAGTTTCTTTTCAGAAACAGATAAAGTAGTAAATAAAACCGTTTCGCCATGTCTTTAATTTCCTGGGTCATCGATCCTGATGCATCCATCAGGCAAAACATAACCGCTTTGGAAGAAGGCTGGGGCTCTTTTATCCGCAAATTGTATTTAATATCAAAGTCATCGATAAACGGAATTCGGTCAATTTTGCGTTTAAGCATTTCAAGTTCCGTCTCAAGGTCATCTATTTTAAGTAATAGACTTTTCTCGGACTCCATCTGTTTAAGTTCCAGCAACTCTTTTTCAATTTCTTTAATGCGTCTGCGTTTTTTACTACCAAGAGCAATACGTCTGGCCTGGGCTGAGCGCATAGAGCGTACAATATTGATGTTGTTTGGTGTGCCTTGGGAGGTAATACCTCCATGAACATATTTAAATGTTTCTGTGCCAGCCAGTTGACGTTTAACAAGGTTGGGAAGTTCAAGGTCTTCAAACATGAATTCAAGCATCTCTTCCTGAGAGATGTTAAATACAAAATCATCTTCACCTTCTCCTGAATCACTGGCTTCGCCACTGCCGCCGCTACCAGCACCACCTTCAGGGCGTTTGAATTTATCGCCTTTTACAAATTCTTTATTTCCAGGGTTTACAATGGTGCGTTTGCCGCCAGGGCCATGACCAAATACTGGCTCGCTGACATCATCTTTAGGTATGCTGATTTTTTCACCTTTATCCATATCAGTGATGCTGCGTTTGCTGACCGATTCAGTCACAGCATCTTTAATATGTTTGCGATAACGTTTTAAAAAACGCTGGCGATTAACAGTGCTTTTGTTTTTGCTGTTTAATCGTCGGTCGATGATGTAAGCCAAATGAAATACCTCTTCTCATTAGAAACCTTCTATTGTGATTTCCTGACACGGAGATACCATTCAGACAGAAGTCGTACCTGTTTCTCGGTATAACCTCTCTCCACCATGCGATCAACAAAGTTGTCATGTTTCTTCTTGTCTTCTGAAGACGATTTTGTATTGAATGAAATAACAGGTAGCAGGTCTTCAGTATTGGAGAACATTTTCTTTTCAATAACTGAACGAAGTTTCTCATAGCTGTTCCAGACAGGATTATGCCCATCATTATTAGCACGAGCTCGTAATACAAAGTTAACGATTTCATTACGGAAATCTTTAGGGTTGCTAATACCGGCTGGTTTCTCAATTTTTTCGAGTTCTTCATTCAGGGCCTGTCTGTCGAGTATTTCACCGGTTTCAGGGTCGCGATATTCCTGATCCTGAATCCAGAAGTCGGCATAAGTGACATAGCGGTCAAAAATGTTTTGTCCGTATTCTGAATAAGATTCCAGATAGGCTGTTTGTATCTCTTTGCCAATAAATTCAACATATTTTGGAGTTAGGTATTCCTTGATGAAGCTAATGTATCGATCATGTAAATCATCAGAGAACTGTTCTTGTTCAATTTGCTTTTCTAACACGTATAGAAGGTGCACCGGGTTGGCGGCAACTTCTGTAGGGTCAAAGTTAAAAACCTTTGAGAGAATTTTGAATGAAAAACGTGTAGATAGACCATTCATACCCTCATCAACGCCGGCGTTATCGGTATATTCCTGTATTGACTTGGCTTTAGGGTCTTTGTCTTTCAGGTTTTCACCATCATAGACTTTCATTTTGGAGAATATACTGGAATTTTCCGGCTCTTTAAGACGGGAAAGAATAGTGAATTCAGAAAGCATTTTTAATGTATCAGGTGCACAAGGAGCGCTTGATAACGAACTGTTTCTCAATAGTTTGTCATAGATAAGGGCTTCTTCACTTACGCGAAGACAGTAGGGTACTTTTACGATATATACCCTGTCGATAAAGGCTTCATTGTTTTTGTTATTTTTAAATGCCTGCCATTCAGATTCGTTAGAATGGGCAAGTATCATGCCGTTATAGGGAATGGCGCTGAGCCCCTCGGTACTATTGTAGTTGCCTTCCTGGGTAGCTGTTAACAGTGGGTGTAATACCTTGATTGGTGCCTTGAACATTTCTACAAATTCAAGCATACCCTGGTTAGCGCGACACAGGCCGCCTGAATAGCTATATGCGTCAGGATCATTCTGGGCATAGTCTTCAAGTTTTCTGATATCTACCTTACCGACAAGTGCTGATATATCCTGATTATTTTCGTCACCAGGTTCTGTTTTACTGATAGCTATCTGATCAAGTATCGATGGGTAAACCTTGGTTACTTTAAACTGGGTGATATCACCATTGTATTCATGCAGGCGTTTAACTGCCCATGGAGACATAATATTGCTTAGGTAACGCTGTGGAATATTGTATTCTTCTTCAAGAATCTTGCCGTCTTCTGTTGCATCAAACAGCCCCAGTGGAGATTCAAAAACCGGAGAGCCTTTAATGCAATAGATGGGTTGTTTCTCCATCAGCGCTTTCAGTCGTTCTGCCAGTGAAGATTTACCACCGCCTACAGGGCCTAGAAGATAGAGAATCTGTTTCTTCTCTTCGAGGCCTTGAGCAGCGTGTCGCAGGTAAGAAACAATTTGTTCTATCGCTTCTTCCATGCCATAGAATTCATCAAACGCCTCGTAACGGCGTATGACCTTGTTGGAAAATATACGGCTTAGACGAGAGTCCCGCGATGTATCAACCATCTCAGGTTCGCCTATAGCCTTAAGCAGGCGTTCAGCTGCATTGGCGTAAGCAGAGGAGTCTGACTTGCATAGTTCAAGATAATCCTGAAGAGTCAGTTCTTCTTCTTGTGTACCTTCATAACGGCTTTGAAAGTTGCTAAAAAGACTCATGTTCTCAACCTCGCTTACTCTGATTGTGGCTTATTGCCAATGTTGTTAGTTCACAATGTTCTCCAGCAATAGCTGTAATCAAATAATTTATTGTCAGTGCAGAAACCTGTAAAGCCAGTGATTATCTAGGGTTTCTGCTTTGTAAGAATTTTTTATTCTCTTAGTATAAGGATAGACTGAATTTGTTATAAAAAAAGACCTACTTTGCTATAAACAGGCAAGTTTTTTTCATTTACTCTTGGACAAGTGAACTTGTTCAAAATTCCAGTGCTTTTAGCAAATAAGCAGTGGTATTGTTATAAGTTAGATACCAGGGGGGTTAACGATAGATGCCAGCCCAGAAAACACGCGGCTTGTGGAGATGTTATGTCGAATAAATTTGATTATGTAAAAACCTGTCGAGAAGATGTTGATGCGATTCCTGAAAATATAGCCGGCGTTATTCGCTGGATAATAAAGAAGTATACCCACCTGAATGTATGGGTGTTTAAGAAGACCAACGGTAGGTTAATGAAAAATTGGCCGGGTGGTTACCCCATCTGTGTTGTGGGCATGACAGGTGCCAAATCAGGCAAGCGTCGAGAGGCAGCTGTCATCTATCTTCCCAGAGGCGAAAATGCTTATCTGGTGGCTTCCCAGGGTGGTATGGAGGTAAGCCCGATGTGGTATCACAATATCAAGGTTAACCCTGATATTGATCTTATGGTGGCCGGTAAGGTACGTAATATGCGCGCACGACTATTAACAGCTGAAGAGAAAAGAGAGTGCTGGCCTTATCTACTTTCGATATATCCTGATTATGATGAGTATCAGGCACGCACAGATCGGGATATTCCGGTTTTTATTTGTGAACCTGTTTAAAGAGGCTGGGATTATATGTATAAAGGGCTATCTTGCAGGTTAAATCATTTGCTTGCACTTATTAATCAATGAGCCTGAATATCTGGTGATGGAATAGTTATGTATCAAAGTCTGGATGCCAATAAAACCCTTGAAACCCTTGATTGTCTTATTCACAGAATTGAAGAACGGTTTCCTGAGTCAGGTCTTAAAAATGTTGCCAGTGAATTGAAAATGTTGGCGTTTGAGAGTAAGGAAAATATTGAATGGATAGCCCGGCCCAATTACTGGCTAAGAGGTTTTTTGGTTTCTGTTATTGTTTTGGCTTTTGCCTTGCTGTTTTTTACCATTGCACAATTCAGGCTCGAATTTGGTGATATTACCTTTGCTGATCTTATCCAGATTGTGGAGGCTGCAATTAATGATATTGTATTAATCGCCGCGTCGCTGTTTTTTCTGGTGAGTCTGGAAACCCGAATCAAGCGATCAAAGGCATTGGAAAAATTGCACCAGTTAAGGGCAATAACGCATGTGATTGATATGCATCAGTTAACGAAAGATCCCAGTGTTATTTGTAAAGACTTTGGTGATTTCACATCAACCCAGTCATCCCCTAAACGTTTAATGACAAGCTTTGAATTGCAGCGTTATCTTGATTACTGTTCTGAGTTGCTTTCACTGGTTGGCAAAGTGGCAGCGTTATATGTGCAAGACTTTCCTGATAGTGTGGTTACGCAATCAGTGAATGATATTGAAGTGCTATGTACCAGCTTAAGTCGAAATATCTGGCAGAAGATAGCCATGTTGAAAGATTGATAGAGGTGTTTGATTGTTGGGTTTTTGTCAGCGGTTGAACCGACTCAGTATCAGCAGGTAACTACTTAATAGCAACTGTTGAATTTGTTCAAAGATTAAAATATTACCACTAGTAGAACCGGCCATGAATTGCGGGTCACAGAAAGAGAAAATTAAATGTATTTGGCTAGCTGCTTTTGCTTGAAGGTAGCGGTGGGAAATGGGAGACCTGACATTCAGGACTCTTTTAGAAGCCTGAATATCGTCAGTGGTTTTTATGCTAACCTGTAATTATTAATATCGGAGATCTTACAAATGATTGGATACATTACCCTGGGAACTAATGATCTTGAGCGAGCGGCCGGGTTCTATGATGAGCTATTAAAAGAGCTGGGTGCTACCCGGCTAATGGATGCCGGGCGTTTTATTGCCTGGGCAACAGAACCGGGTACACCCATG
>CBDUPD010000184.1:0-5636 GCA_965368985.1 uncultured Spongiibacteraceae bacterium
CGCTACGCTTCCAGTGAAGGCAACTTTATTAACACCCCCTTCAACCAGCGCAGCACCGGTTTTACCATCTCCCATTAATACTTGCAGCACACCTTCAGGTAGCCCGGCTTTATCAAAAACATCCTGAGTAATTTTTGCAGACTCAGGCGTCACCTCAGAACCTTTTATAATCACGGTATTACCGGCTATCAAGCCCATAATTGCCGGGTTCATTGACAATACCAGTGGCGCATTCCACGGGCTTATCACCGCAGCCACACCCAGCGGCTGATACACAAGCCTGACCTTTTTCATAAACCCCAGAAATCCGTGCACCTTCCTCTTTTCAGGCGCCAGAAATTTCTCTGCATTTTTTGAGTAATACGCTAACGAGTCACAGATAGCCCACACTTCCATCATCGCTTCCGTCGGCACCTTACCCGTCTCACTGATAATGGTCTGCATAATCTGTTCAGTATCTTCTATCATTACTTTCAGAGCAGCATCCATATAAGCAGCTCTCTGCCTGATACTTAAAGCGGCCCAGGCCGGTTGCGCCTCACGGGCTTTTTTAATTGCGGCAGCAACATCTTCAGCATTGGCGCAAATCAGTTCTTTTGAAGCTTCAAGATCAACCGGGCTTGTAAGCTTAAGAACTGTACGACCATCTCGTTCGCCAACGAATTCATAGATTGACATGATTTAGACACCTATATAAATATTTAATGGTGTAAAACTGGCTGAAAAATTGTCAAGAAATCGAAGCGAGCTTCAAATTCTTCTTCACCAGTCAATAAAAGTATATTGCTATATTTGCGTATACTACAGTATATATACAAGCAATCAAGCACAAGAATGGTTAACACCTTTTAATCCAAAACAAGTCAGTAGCCATAAAGCTTTAAAGGCAACTATTATCGGGGATTCAGACCTGCTTAAGTAAGCTGACAAGCCCTTATTCCATTAAAAATTTTCTGTTTTTTACTTGCTTATAGATAGATATACTTTAGTATACGCAAACATAATGATATACCAATGGAAGATAATGGGTAATACAATTAACCCCGCTTCCCAAGTTCACATGCTGGAGGATGAAAGATGTCTTTAAATTTAGATCTGGTGGGTAAAACCTATACCGTTCCTGATTTCACTTATACTCACCGCGATACCATTATCTATGCACTGGGCATAGGTGCTGATGAGAATGACCTGGATTTCCTCTACGAAGGAAAAGGCCCTAAGGTTTACCCAAGCTTCGCAACCGTAGGCGGCGGCATGGGTGGCGAAAACATCCTCAAAGAATTGAATATTGATCCATTCATGATTATTCATGGTGGCCAGAAAGTAACACTACACGGCCCTATTCCCCCTGCGGCGACAGTTAACACAGTCGCAAAAGTAGCTGGCATCTATGACAAAACCAAGGGTGCCCTGGTTGTACTGCAATTCGATAGCTCTATCGACGGCAAGCCTATCTTCTCAAACGAAGTTACCATGTTTATCCGTCAGGCTGGTGGCTTTGGTGGAGAGCGTAATCCTCCAGGTGAGCCAGTAACTATTCCAGATCGCGCTCCAGACCAGGAAGTATCTATTCCTACAGATCCAAAGCAAGCACTGGTTTATCGTTTGTCTGGCGACTGGAACCCATTGCATGCTGACCCTGCTTTTGCAGAGATGGCCGGTTTTGCAAAACCTATTCTTCATGGTCTTTCAACGGTTGGCAGCACAACCCGCGCCATCCAGAAAGCCTTATGCGATGACAACCCTGAAGGCATCAAGACCATTGATGTACGTTTCAGCTCACCCGTGCTTCCAGGTGACCAGTTAACAGGCAAATTATGGATTGACGGCAAAACTGTTATCGCTCAAGTTGTTAACGAAAAAGGTGATGTTTGCCTTACAGATTGCAAGTTTGAATTGAACTAAAAAATACAACAATGCCACACCCGAATATTGGGTGTGGTATTTTCTTTAAGAAAACCCACTGTCCTCCTCTATTTTTTGTAACTCTTGTGATTTTTTTTCACAAATTTATTACAAGCTGAAAACTTCCAACTTTTCTTTAATTAAAGGCAAAGCTTGTTCTGCACCTTTATATCCTTCTTCATAGAGAGCCTGAACATTTTTAGGGTCAGTGCGACTATAAGCACTCAAGTCTAAAGGAATCAACACATCGGCTTTGGCTGTCTGTATTTGTGTACGACTATCAACAGCAATATCCAAGGCATTTAGCATGACATCAATAATGCTATCCGGTTTTGCATATTTTCTTTTACCATTTAAATCAACAGCCACAATGATATCCGCTCCCATCGCTGACAGAGGTGAAACAGGAACACTTTCAACAACTGCGCCATCAACCAGCATACAGCCTTCAATAGTCACCGGTGTAAAAAAACCCGGAATGCTTGAGCTTGCCATTACAGCAGAAGCCAGCTTGCCCGATTTCAAAATAACAGCCTTTCCGGTTTCAATATCTGTTGTCATAAAAGCTAAAGGTATGTTTGAATCTTCAATACAGACATCACCGATATTTTTATCCAGAATTTTTTGCATCTCCTGATTGGACAATAGACCTGTAGATGAAACAACCGGACGGGAGACATCGTGCCAACGCATACCACTTGCCAACTCAAGAATTTCTTCAGGTGTTTTACCAAAACCATATAATGCTGCAACCATTGCACCAATGCTGGTTCCAGCAATACAACCGGGTTTAATGCCATTGTCTTCTAGCGCCTTTAGCACACCTATATGTGCTGCACCTCGAATGACACCACCGCCTAATGCCAGGCCAATTGTTTTTTGCATAATGAGTCCTTTATGACTCTTTAGAAAATAGCGTAATCAGCAGCAGAATAATAGAAGAAGGTTTAAATCTTTGATATTGTTAGCAAATGGATGCCATTAAGTGCTGATATAACAGGCAGCACTTAATGGCAATATTAGAGTTTACTTAATAGAAATGCGTTTAACGCCTGGTGACTCTTCTGCTGTTTTTGGTGCAGTAAGAGTTAGTATACCATCTTCGAAGCTGGCATTTATATCCGACTCTTGCACTGAGCTACCAACGGTAAAGCTTCGCATAAACTTACCATAACGACGCTCTTGGCGAATGATCTTGCCATCTTTTTCTTCCTTGTCTTCCTGCTTGCTTTCTGCCTCGATTGAAAGCACACCATTTTCTAAAGTAACGTGAATATCTTCTTTTTTCACACCGGGAAGCTCAGCCGTCACCTGATAATGATCGTCATTATCCTTGATATCAATTCTAGGGGAGAAGAATGCATTATCACTCTTGGTAGAACTTACTGATGGAGTAAAGAAGTGATCAAAAATATTATCTAAATCAAATAATGAGTTGCGTGGAATTAAGCTCATAATATATCTCCTATATAAAATTTGTTTAACTGCACTGCTGTGCAATATAATTTTCAGACAAAGAAATCACTCTCGTCAATATTTCATATAGTGGTTATTCAGAGATTTTCAAGTCCTGCCTATTTGTTTTTTATTAGCCATTTTAAGCGGGTTAGCAGACGAAGGATAAAGTCAATTTGCCCCTGTCTTTCAGTAAATGAATATGCAAAAATCAGATATATAATATATGACTTTAATAAAGAGCAAACACTATGGAACAATTAAACGGACTTGATAGTGTTTTGGTATTGGGAGAAATTCCCAACATACCGTTACATATAGGTGCTCTATTTATTTACAACCCATCAAGCAGCCCAACCGGCACTCTTGCATTTAACCAGGTGAGAGACCTTCTTCTCAACGTTATAGACACTTCGTTACCCGCATTAAAATGTCGCAGAGATAAGCTTCCGCTAAGCATGGATAATCCCTACTGGGTAGTTGATGAAGATTTTAACATCGACGATCACATTCAACGCTTTGCATTACCAAAACCGGCAGACTGGAATGAACTCCACGAGCTAACAGGGCGATTTCATGCCCAAGCCCTGAATTTAGAGAAACCGTTATGGCAATCTATTTTTATCGAAGATCTCGACAACCTTGATGGACTCCCAAAAGGCTGCGTAGGACTGGTGTTGAAAATTCATCACGCATTAGCTGACGGCAATACTGCCGTGAAGATATTTTCAGCATTACACACCCTGTCTCCGGAAGCTGACGCCCCATTGCTCGTAGAGGGTATGGAAAGCCATAACCCTGATTTTTCCAAACCCGGCTGGAGCAAAAAAATTAGTCGCGCCTATTGGCATGCTATCTCTACTCCTTTCAAATTAACTAAAAACCTGCTGGATATTGCACCCAAATTATTAAGCACACCCAAAAATGATTCTTCGTCAACAGAGATACCAAAAACAGTATTTAATCAGATGCCTTCTGCTGACAGAATCATTAATCACATTCGCATTCCCATGGAACAGATGCTGGCACTAAAGGAGGCAAGCCATTGTAAATTTAACGATATCGCACTGTGTATTATTGCAGGAGCGTTAAGAGAGTTTTTACAAAACCAGCATAAGCTACCTGCAGATAGCCTGGTAACTGCCATGCCTGTCGATGTTCGATCTAAAGACAACGACTCTACTATAGGCAACCAGCTTAATTTTGCCAATATCAGCCTGTTTACCAATATAGAAGACCCCAAAGCCCGATTGGAATCAATACATGCTGCATCAACTCATTCAAAAGAAGAGATTCAACGTATCGGCCCTAAATCTTTTATATCAGTGATTGATAATTTATATCCGGGCATTTTAGTATGGGGAGGTGAAAAACTCGTCAAGAGCGGCCTGATCAATAAACTCCCCCTACTCAACAATACGATTATAACTAACGTTCCCGGCATTCAGGTACCATGCTATCTTTGTGGCGCACAGATCGTTGACTACATTGGCTTTGGCCCACTGGCACCAAATATCACGCTGTTCCATGTTATTTCAAGCATCCATTCCCACATTAATATTTCATTTCAGAGCTGCAACAATAGCCTTACTAACACAAACGAATATACTCAGTCACTGAAAAACAGCCATAGACATTTAATGAATGCTTATGATGTTTCTATTGAAGAATAATCCAGCTGATAGACAACGAATACTATAAATAGGTGGCGACGATAAAATCATCATGCTCTACGTAGAAGATGACTGACTCGTTATTAAACTCATCGACATATTCAAGAAGAGTACTCTTTTGGCTTATTAAACGGTTCCAGCAACCATTTTCATCTTCAGCACTTGAAACCAGCCCGTAGTACTCAATCAGATTCCAGCTAAGATTCCCGATAATCTTTTTATCAAAATCTTTCAATTTGGAATAAATGTGCTTATCAAATATGTTTTGAATATACTCAAAATCAACTATATCTCGTCTGGAGAGCTTTCCAGTTGCTTCAATATTAGCAACACTTTCGTCAATGATCACATTCAGGCTTCGGCCATTTTTTTCTATAACACCGGCACCAAAAACTTTTGAGGGGTGACCAATCAAACATCTTAAGGCATTTAAAAATCCATCCAGCTCCAAAACATGCACTTCGGGCTCTAGTATTTCCATCATTATTTATTCTTATTGTAGGTAACGACTCTGAAATTTATCTGATTACCCATAGCTTGGCAATAGCCCCACTCAAGAATAGAAAATGAAAGTGATAAATAGCCTTTATCTTTATCAAAAAC
>CBDUPD010000185.1:0-5592 GCA_965368985.1 uncultured Spongiibacteraceae bacterium
TATTAAGTGCTGTGGCGGCATCGCCTAATGAAGTTGAGTTAAGGTCAAAACTGCTAGAGGTCTATGTAGAGTCCCAGAATAAAGAAGGATTCCAGGAGCAGTTCCTTGAACTACAGTCACGTGGTGAGTCTGAGGCTATTAGTCATGCAAAAGAATTGCTCACCTCAGCGGATAATGCGGCAGATTGGCTAGATGATCTGCCTTCAGATACCGGTTCTTCACCAGCAGTAGTTCTGGAAGAAGAGACTGAAGAAGAAGCAGACGAAGATTTTGGACTTGATCTTGATTTAGACCTTGACTCTGATGCTGGCTCTGAACTTGATTCGGATTTTGATCTTGATTTTGAAGATACGTTAGAAACACCATCGGAGTCGTCTGATGAAGATGATTTGATGGATCTTGATGTTAGCCTTGATGAAGAAGATGACTCTTTAGGCATGGATGAGCTTTCAGATGATTTGTCGTTAGATCTGGACTCAATGGATGGGGCTCCTGCTGAAGATGGTGAAGAAATAGATTTGGATCTGGATCTTTCGGGAGTTGAAGATCTTGAAGAGGTAAGTCTTGAGCTTCCTGAAGAAGTTGAAGAGCTTGAAGAAGTAAGCCTTGAGCTTCCTGAAGAAGTTGAAGATGTATCACTTGATCTGGATGAGGTTTCTCTGGATCTAGATGAAGATTTGGCGCAAGAAGATGTATCAGTGGATCTTGATGATGATTTATCTCTTGATCTGTCAGGTATCGATGAAACCAGTCTTGATGAAGCGCCTCAAGAAGCTGAGATTGAAGAGCAGGAAGAAGTTCTGGAATTAGATGGTTTTGATCTTGATGAAAGTACAGTTGAAGAACCCGAAACAGCTGAAGAAGATTTCGAAATTTCTTTAGATGAAGATCTGGATATTTCTCTTGATGATATTGAGCCAGAGCCAGAGCCAGAGCCAGAGCCGGTAGATGAGACAATTACAAGGGAAGCGATTGATGATTCTCTTATTGAAGAGGCGTTAGAAGAGCCACAGACTCAGCCAGAAGTTCAAGTTGAAGATTCAGAGCCTGTTGAGTCATCTCCACTTGCTACACTAGATGGTGATGACCTTGAGTTCTTGACAGATGCTGATGAAGTGTCAACTAAGCTCGATCTATCTCAAGCCTATATTGATATGGGTGATATAGATGGTGCGCGTGATATTCTGATGGAAGTTATGAAAGAAGGCAAAGAAGATCAAAAAGCAGAAGCCAGTGCCTTGCTTGATGGCCTTGAATAACACCTGATAAACTTTTTGGTAAGGGCCTGCAATGCAGGCCTTTTTTATTTATGGTTAAAGACTTTTCCAAAGACAGTTTCACTTCAGCCCGAGTTGCATTAGAAGTTGAGTATAATGGGGCTGCTTATTTTGGTTGGCAGCTGCAAAAGAAACCTGCTGTGCCTACTGTACAAGAGCAGGTAGAAAAGGCGCTGTCTTTTGTTGCTGATCATCCGGTATCAGTTGTTTGTGCAGGCAGAACAGACTCTGGTGTGCATGCGACAAGTCAGGTTT
The DNA here is from genome assembly GCA_965368985.1 of uncultured Spongiibacteraceae bacterium. Classification (GTDB taxonomy): domain Bacteria; phylum Pseudomonadota; class Gammaproteobacteria; order Pseudomonadales; family DT-91; genus CAZTZY01. Next base: position 1,533 of record CBDUPD010000185.1, read on the forward strand.
TACATTTCGAAACCTCATCGGCCAGAAGTGAGAAGGCCTGGGTTTGTGGCTCTAATGCCAATCTGCCTGATGATGTTGTTATAAAGTGGGCCAAAGCCGTTCCTGATGATTTTCATGCCCGTTTCTCGGCCACAGCGAGAACATACCGGTATATCATATTAAACAGTGCTGTACGCACAGCTATTCTCGATAAAAAAGTCACGTTTATTGATCGAAAACTGGATTTGCAATGCATGCAGGAAGCTGCCAATTATTTGTTGGGTGAAAAAGATTTTTCGGCATACCGTGGAGCAGGTTGCCAGTCAAGATCATCTTTTCGTAATGTTGAATATATTAAGCTTTTTCAACAAGGTGATTTGCTGGTTACAGAGATATGTGCCAATGCATTTCTATTGCATATGGTAAGAAATATTATGGGTGTCTTGATAGAAATCGGTCAGGGAGAAAAACCTGCTGTATGGGCTAAAGAGGTGCTTGATAGCAAAGATCGTCAACAAGGAGGCCGTACAGCGCCTCCACATGGCCTGTATTTTGTCCAGGCACATTATCCTTCTGATTATGACTTACCATCAACTCCTTTTGGGCCGGCATTTCTTCAAGAGTAAAATCTGAGGATACTGCATAAGAGCTACAGACAATAGACAATAAATACTGTTAAAATAGTATGCTTTCTTGGTCTACTTTCATGGGTTAGTTACCCTCCAGAATTTCATGAGTATTGTCAGAGTTAAAATTTGTGGTTTAACCAAGCCAGAGGAAGCTTCAGCTGCCTGTAGTGCTGGTGCGGATGCTATTGGTCTGGTTTTTTATGCTCCCAGTTCACGATATGTTGATATTCAGTCTGCACAAGCCATCGCCCAGATAATTCCACCGTTTGTTCAGCGAGTGGGCCTTTTTGTTAATGCCGTTGATGAGGTGGAGTCAGTGTTAAAACAAGTGGATCTCGATTTATTGCAGTTTCATGGTGATGAGTCGGCAAGCTATTGTGAGTCGTTTAATCGGCCTTACATCAAGGCATTTGCCATGAAGCCCGGTCTGAATTTACAGGCAAAAATTGATGAGCATACCAAGGCTCGTGGTTTTTTACTTGATACCTATCATCCGGTAAAACCCGGAGGAACAGGTGAAGCATTTAATTGGGAGTTATTTCCGCATAATGTAACCAGGTCGTTGATATTGGCGGGTGGTTTGAATGCAGAAAATATACAGCAGGCTATTTCAATATGTCAGCCATATGCGGTAGATGTCAGTGGCGGAGTAGAAAGCGAGCCCGGTGTTAAGTCTATTGAAAAAATTCAGGCTTTTATTGAACAAGCAAAATCCATTGAGCTAACACTGGGTTAATATTGAGTTAACAAGTAATAGGTAATATATAAAGTGAGTGAGTTGAAAGAATCAATCAACTATCAAGCATACCCTGATGAAAAGGGACATTTTGGTATTTATGGCGGGCGTTTTGTTTCGGAGACATTAATTTGTGCCCTTGATGAACTGAAAGAAGCTTATGAAAGGCTCAGCAAAGATCCTGCATTTCAAAAAGAGTTTGATGAAGATCTGGCCCATTATGTCGGTAGGCCAAGTCCTCTGTATTTTGCCGAACGATGGACCAGAGAAATTGGTGGTGCTCAAATTTATTTAAAACGAGAAGACCTGAATCATACAGGTGCTCATAAGGTTAACAATACGATTGGTCAGGCACTGTTGGCCAAGTCGATGGGTAAAAAGCGAATTATTGCTGAAACCGGCGCAGGTCAGCATGGTGTAGCCTCAGCGACTGTTGCTGCACGGTTAGGGTTGGAATGTGTGGTGTTTATGGGTGAAGACGATATTCAGCGTCAGTCATTGAATGTATATCGTATGAAGCTTTTGGGTGCCAGAGTTGTTTCTGTGACATCGGGTTCTCGTACATTAAAAGATGCCATGAATGAAGCCATGCGTGACTGGGTAACTAACGTTGATGATACATTTTATATCATTGGTACAGTGGCGGGCCCACACCCCTATCCGATGATGGTTCGTGATTTTCAGTCTGTCATTGGTCGTGAGGCACGTGAACAGTGTTTGAAGCAAACAGGCCGTCTACCTGATGCGCTTGTTGCTTGTGTTGGTGGTGGCTCTAATGCTATAGGCCTGTTTCATCCATTCCTTGAAGATGAGTCTGTAGCCATGTATGGCGTTGAGGCGGGAGGCCTGGGTCTGGATACCAAAGATCATGCTGCTCCAATCTGTAAGGGTAAACCTGGAGTTTTACATGGTAATCGTACTTACCTGATGGAAGATGAGAATGGTCAGATTATGCATACACACTCCATTTCGGCGGGTCTTGATTATCCCGGTGTTGGTCCAGAGCATTCGTGGCTTAATGATATTGGTCGTGTAAATTATGTTTCAGCAAATGATGATGAAGCACTTGCAGCATTTCGTGAATTAACTCTCGTAGAGGGTATTATGCCCGCACTTGAATCAAGTCATGCCTTGGCCTTTGCCAAAAAGCAGGCAGTTAAAATGGATAAGGATCAGATATTAATTGTGAATCTATCAGGTCGTGGAGATAAGGATATTCACACGATTGCCGCATTAGATAATATTTCAATTTCTTAAGGTGAAAATGTGAGTCGTATAGCTAATTGCCTGGCGCAATTAAAACAGCAGAACAAAAAAGCACTGGTACCGTATTTTGTTGTGGGTGATCCTCAGCTTGAAGTCACTGTACCCATGATGCATGCAATGGTAGAAGCGGGCGCTGATATTCTAGAGCTTGGTATTCCTTTTTCTGACCCGATGGCAGAAGGTCCTGTTATTCAGTTGGCACATGAAAGAGCGTTGGAAAACAATGTGAGTCTTACAGATGCTCTGGCTTGTGTTAAGGCTTTTCGGGAAAATGATCAAGAGACACCGGTTGTATTAATGGGTTATGCCAATCCGATCGAAGTGATGGGTTATGAAGCCTTTGCAAGTCGTGCTGAAGAGGTGGGCGTTGATGGAGTGCTGACTGTAGATATGCCGCCTGAAGAGGCCGGTGATTTTGTTGTTGCTCTGAAAAAGCACCAGTTGGACAATATATACCTGATTGCGCCTACCACCACCAAAGAACGCATTGAACTGATTTCCGAAAATGCCAGTGGTTACTTGTATTATGTTTCCCTGAAAGGGGTGACAGGCGCCGGAAATCTTGATGTTCAATCAGTGACAGAAAATGTATCTATTATCAAATCGATTACCGATCTTCCCATTTGTGTAGGTTTTGGCATTAAGGATGCAGAATCTGCACAAAAAATTGCACAATTAGCTGAAGGGGCTGTTGTTGGTAGTGCCTTAGTTGATAGAATGTGTACTGCAAGTAGTGCAGATGATGCGATACAGAACACCAAGCCTTTTTTGCAGTCGCTAAGAGATGCAATTGATAATAGTTAATGGCTGATAGCCGTTGATAAAAAGTAAAATGTTAAAAAACATATAAGTTTGAATGAGGAATAGGGCATGAGCTGGATTGACAAGATCGTACCGGCTATTCGTAAAGACCAACCCAGAGCACAAGGTGGGTCATCTCAAGTACCTGAAGGTTTATGGAAGAGGTGTGCCAAATGTGACAGCGTGCTTTACAAGCCTGAGCTCGATAAGAACCTGGATGTTTGTCCTAAATGTCAGCATCATATGCGTATTGGTGCCCGCCGTCGTTTGGATATTTTCTTTGATAAGGAAGGGCGTAGTGAGGTGTGTTCTGAAGTAGAACCCGTTGATCGCCTTAAATTTAAAGATGTCAAAAAATACAAAGAGCGTTTGAGCTCTGCGCAAAAAGCTACTGGTGAAAAAGATGCATTGGTAGCAATGGAAGGGACAGTCAATGGTTTGCCAGTTGTTGCTGTTGCTTTTGAATTTGCGTTTCATGGTGGGTCTATGGGGTATGCGGTAGGTGAAAAATTTACCCGTGCTGCTAATATCGCCCTCGCAAAAAATATTCCGTTTATCTGTTTTTCTGCTTCTGGTGGTGCCCGTATGCAAGAGGCTTTGATCTCATTAATGCAGATGGCAAAAACCAGTGCGGTTGTTGAGCGACTGA
>CBDUPD010000186.1:0-5569 GCA_965368985.1 uncultured Spongiibacteraceae bacterium
TTCTGCATAACGGCAGCAATACGCTCAAGCCCCATACCGGTATCAACAGAAGGCTTGGGTAAAGCATTCATGGTGCCATCGGCAGAACGCTCATACTGCATAAATACAATATTCCAGATCTCTATAAAACGATCACCATCTTCTTCTGGTGTTCCCGGAGGACCACCCCAGATATCAGCACCATGATCATAAAAAATTTCAGTACATGGACCACATGGGCCGGTATCACCCATTGCCCAAAAATTATCTGACGCGTATTTTTCACCCTTATTATCACCAATACGAATAATACGTTCCGCTGGTACACCTATATCATCTTTCCAGATATTGTAGGCTTCATCATCAGCAGCATAAACCGTAACAGTGAGTTTTTCAGCAGGCACATTCATCCAGTCAGGACTGGTTAAGAACTCCCAACCATAGTGGATTGCATCACGTTTAAAATAGTCACCAAAAGAGAAATTACCTAACATCTCAAAAAAGGTGTGGTGACGGGCTGTATAACCTACATTCTCAAGATCATTATGTTTACCTCCGGCACGCACGCAACGCTGTGAACTGGCTGCACGATCATAAGGGCGAGATTCTTGCCCTAAAAATACATCTTTAAACTGAACCATACCCGCATTGGTGAACAACAGGGTGGGATCATTGCCTGGTATCAATGAACTTGAGGCTACACGACTGTGATTTTTACTTTCAAAATAACGTAAAAATGCTTCTCGAATGTCGGCACTTGTCATTGTTTTCGTGGTCATCAATGTATTCTCGGATTTGTTAAACTATTAGCAATTTAGTGAAATTTTTTGTTCTTATAAACCGGCTTCTGAATAAGCACGGCCACCTAATACGTGAAAATGTAAATGAAATACAGTCTGCCCGGCTGCCTTGCCATTATTAGCCACCAGACGAAACCCGTTATCCAATCCCGCCTGTTTAGCCATATTGGCCGCTACAACCATTAAATGACCTAACAGAACAGCATCTGCTTCTTCAGCTTCAAGTAAAGACACTAATGGTTTACGTGGAATAACCAGCATATGTACCGGTGCCTGAGGATGAATATCATTGATTACAATACATTGATCGTCTTCATAAACGATATCGGCAGGGATGTCCCCGGCCATAATCTTGCTGAAAACAGAGCCTTCAGCCATGTAAACTTTTCTCTTCAGCCATGTAAACTTTTCTCTTCAGCCATGTAACTCAACCTCTTCAACCATACTGATTATTTGGCGAGTTTTTCTTCTTCTGTCAACTGGCGAGCTTCTGTTTCAAGCATTACCGGAATACCATCACGAATCGGATAAGCAAGGCCACTGGCTTTACAGATAAGCTCATCATTGGCCTTATTATATTCCAAAGGTGCTTTGCTTACCGGACAAACCAAAATATCTAAAAGCTTTTCATCAATCATTTTTAATACTTACCTTTTATCAACACTATCATCAAATTTCATTGGTGGAACCAGCAACTCCGGATCAATACGGCGTTTATACCAGTTCATACGCCAATCCAGATGCGAACCAGAAGCTCTGCCACCAGCACCTACTTCGGCAATCAGGTCCCCTTGCTTAATCTCATCACCTACATTCACCAACACCCTGCTCAAGTGCAAGAAGCTGGAGGAGATACCATAACCATGATCCAGAATAATTGTACCACCAGAGTAATACAGGTCTTCGTTTGCCAATGTTACCGTACCATTAGCCGGAGCATACACTGGTGTACCAACCGACGCAGCAATATCCACACCGTAATGCGGCCTGCCAGGCTCGCCATTATAAACGCGCTGCGAACCAAATACACCTGTGATTGGTCCAATTAATGGCCACTTAAAGGGCTGTTTAAAGAATAACTGTTCAAAATGGGCTTTTCTGGCCGATTTTACAGACTCACCTTCCCTCTTTATACGCGCCCATGTCTCATTACTCTTCTGTTTAGACTGAATTTTTTTGTCTATACCGGTGACGTATTGAATATCGTATTGTCTTGACTTAATTGAAAGCTCACGCTGCCAAAACTCTCCATCAGGGAAAACCACTTGCAACATATCACCTGATTTGGCATCTCTATCCAGCCCAAACACAAAATCACCTTCCGGTGATAGCTTCAATGGCTCACCATTCAAATTCACATGACTGCCAACTGGTGCGTGGCCGATAATCATCCCGCCCTGAGTAAAGTCACCCTGCAACACGACCTTATTCGACATAACCGGTTCAACTACCTGCTCAACTACATGCTCAACTGACGTACAGGCAGCCAGCAAACTAATGAAAAATACAAACCCAAGCTTTCGCATTCGATACCTATTGATTATGATTCACAACATATTAACGTCTATTTAACTGTGATTATCTCTCTATGGGCCGTTATCGTCCACCCAGACCGAAATCTTCTGCCTATATTACCCCCGAAGGTGAAAAAGTTCTGCGCGATGAACTCTTCCAGTTATGGAAAGTAGAAAGGCCGGAAGTCACCAATGTTGTGCATGAAGCCGCAAAAAATGGCGACCGCTCAGAAAATGGTGATTACATCTATGGTAAAAAGCGTCTTAGGGAAATAGATAGCCGTGTTCGCTTTTTAACCAAACGACTGGAAGATCTTACTGTCGTTTACGATAAACCCCAAGAACAAGACAAAGTGTTTTTTGGCGCATGGGTCACTCTTGAAGATGATGACGGCAAGGAGACCCAATACCGCATCGTAGGGCCTGATGAGTTCAACCTTAAAGAAAACAAATTATCGATGGACTCGCCACTTGCACAAGCCATGTTAAAAAAATCGCTTGATGATGAAGTGACTGTTAAAACACCCACCGGAGAGAAAATATTTTATATATCGGCAATTCATTACTCTTAAAGATTAAATATTCAGTGTTTAATAATTATATTATAGAATATAACTACCCGTAGGTTTCTATGAGAATCAGTCGATGACAAAAAACAATAAAGATATAAACCTGCAAAACACTATTGGCCTACCCGTCATTGAATCCGCAGGCGGCCTGGTTTGTAACCGCAGTCATCATGTACTCTTCATGTTCAAACGTGGAAAGTGGGATATGCCCAAAGGCCGTATTGAAGAAGGTTTTTCAAAACAGGATACCGCTCTTCGTGAGGTGAATGAAGAAACCGGCCTTGACCTCAATAAGCTGACCATACAGGGAAAACTGGTATCAACATGGCACACCACACGACATAACGACATTAAATACCTCAAGAAAACCCATTGGTATTTAATGGAGTATGATGGTGAAGATGACGGCACCTACCCGCAGGTTGAAGAAGGTATTATTGAATGTCGCTGGGTGCATTTGAGTGATCTGCCGCACTATAGAGAACTATTAAGACCAAGAATTGATTATATCGTAGATTTTTGGCACCAGAACCTGGCTTATGTTCCGAGGCAATAACAGAGCAGACCTTTCCTGATGGAATTGAACATGCAAACATTGAACATCGATAAATGTTAAAGCAACTTCAACTATTCTTTCTACTGCTGCTAATTTCGATTGCGCTTCTTTCCTGTATTGGACAGGGTCCTATTTATGCACTAACACCCAAGACTGCTACTTTTATTCCCCATCAAGATATACCCGAAGGATTAACTTCATTACGCGCCGAAGAGTGTGGCTCATGTCACCAGAAGATTTATACGGAGTGGAAAACCAGCCTGCACTCAAAAGCCTATAACAACCCTTTTTTTATCGCCTATCATAAAAAAGATAAACATGACCCCAGCTGTCTCGTATGCCACACACCTCTACAAAACCAACTACCACAGTCAATCAGTTATGAAAAAGAAGATTATTACCACCCAATAAAAAAAGATAATCCCAACTTCGACCCGGTTTTGCGCGACGAGGGAGTAACTTGTGCCGCATGCCATGTTCGCGATGGCATTATCTATGGCCCCTATTCTGGCGATCAAATGAATGCACCGCATTCAGTACAATATGATCCAAAATTCCGTAGTAAAGAAATCTGCTTGCAGTGTCATCAGGTGCCGAGCAAACCGTTTTCATTTGTGAAATACGGTGTTTGTTCAACCGGTGAAGAATATCTTGATAGCCCATGGGAAAAGAAAGGGATCATTTGTCAGGATTGTCATATGGAAAAAACAAGCCGACCGTTAGCTGAAGGCTTCACTGATAAAATTGTAGGTAAACATAGCTGGCCCGGAGGCTACTCTACAAATCAACTGCAAAAAGCCTTCACGTTTAATGCTATAAGAGAGGCAAATACCATTACGGTTAGCATCAGCAACAGTGGAGCAGGTCATAAAGTACCAACGGGTGATCCCGACCGTTATATTGAACTGGATTTCATCTGGCAACCTGAAGATGGTAATGCCAAAACCGTGAAAAGCTATACTTTCAAACGCCAACTTATCTGGCAACCTATCATGTTTGAATTGTATGATAACCGTTTGGCAGCCGGGGAATCCGTTGAGTTCAAATTTACTGTAAAAGATGCTGATCAAAAAGATGGAACACTCAAGGTGCTAGGCACTTACAACGTAATGACAGACAGGTCTCTTAAGCGCTTAAAGAAAAAATATGAATTGATTACATCACCTGAAATTCATCGACCTTTTTTGGATAAAGACATTCCAATTCTGTGAGCAATTCTGTGAACAATACTTTTTACAAGTTGATGCGCTTCATGGTTTTTTGTTTGAATAATTATGACTATTGATAAGCCTAACCTGCATAATATTTATCTCTCCCTTCTTGAATATTATGGCCCTCAAGGCTGGTGGCCCCTGATAGATGTTAATGGCATAAATCCGACAAAAACCGGTAGCACGAAAGGTTATCATCCTGCAGACTTTGACTATCCTAAAAACGATAATCAACGATTTGAGATTTCTATCGGTGCCATCTTGACGCAAAACACCAACTGGGTAAATGTAGAAAAATCATTGAGCAATCTACATCAGAATAATGCTCTATCACTTGAATCCATTCAATTATTAGATGATGAGCAATTAAAGGAGCTGATTCGTCCGGCAGGCTACTACAATCAAAAAACAAAAAAAATTCGCTTCTTTTGTGAGCTACTCAACACCCTTAATAATACCTGCCCTACCCGGGAACAACTTTTGTCAGTTTGGGGTATAGGCCCTGAAACAGCTGACAGTATTCTACTGTACGCCTGGCAAAAACCGGTATTTGTTATTGATGCCTATACCACGCGTATTGTCTCTCACTTGAACATTGTATCTAACAAGCCATGTTATCATGAGATTCAACATCTGTTTCACCAATCGCTTCCAGCAGACTGGAAACTTTTTCAGGAATATCATGCACTACTGGTTGAGCATGCCAAACATTTTTACAGCAAGAAACCCTGGGGAAGTAGAATAGATGAACATGGGAACCTGTATGAGTGTTTTTTGCTAAATGCTGATTAGCTTATTCGTTTCCAGTAGTGTGGCAGTGTGGTAGTGCAGACTTCTATCCATGAAAGGGTTATATAACCAATAGAAGTCTATTACTGCTCCATTGAAAGCTTTTGTGCAGCAATATTGATAAAGTCAAAACTGGTAATAATGCCAACCA
>CBDUPD010000187.1:0-5557 GCA_965368985.1 uncultured Spongiibacteraceae bacterium
GGGAGTGATAGGAAAACCCGACCCGATAGCTGGTGAGATTGTTAAGGCCTTTGTGGCTCTAAAACCCGGTGTTGAAGAGAGTGAAGAGTTACGTAAAGAGTTGCAAGGTTTTGCGCGTAAACGTCTGGGGGCAGCAGTGGCGCCTAAAGAGATCGTGTTTCGTACCAATCTGCCGAAAACACGTAGTGGCAAGATTATGCGGCGTTTACTGAAAGCCCGGGAACTGGGTTTACCAGAGGGCGATATCTCTACCCTTGAGAGTGATGAGAAATGAGCCGACCATAAATAGGGAAGCTATTATGAATAATAAATTGCATATCAATAGAGAATACCTGATTCAACAACTGAAACAGATGCTGAGGATACGGCGTTTTGAAGAGAAGTGCGCCGAGCTTTATGCACAAGAGAAGATTCGAGGGTTTCTGCATCTGTATATTGGTGAAGAGGCGATAGCAGTCGGTGCAATGTCGGCACTATCACCGGAAGACCAGGTTGTTGCTACCTATCGCGAACATGGCCATGCTATGGCACGCGGGCTATCGATGGGCAGTATTCTGGCTGAAATGTATGGTCGTACTAACGGCTGTAGTCGAGGGCGTGGTGGCTCAATGCACTTGTTTGATAAAGCTGCCAATTTTTACGGTGGTAATGCCATTGTAGGCGGAGGCTTACCCTTGGCTACAGGCCTGGCAATGGCCAATAAAAAACTGGGGAAAGCTGCTGTCGCTGTCTGCTTTTTTGGAGAAGGTGCGGTCGCAGAAGGGGAATTTCATGAAAGCCTGAATCTGGCAGCTCTGTGGGGCTTGCCTGTGTTATTCATTTGTGAAAATAACCGTTACGCCATGGGTACTGCCCTGGCTTATTCAGAATCTGAAATGAACATTGCCAAAAAGGCCGAGAGTTACGGCATTACAGCGCATCAGGTTGATGGTATGAATGTGGTTGATGTTGAGGCCGCAGTGCAGGATGCTGTTGAACAGATTCGCAGTACCCGTCAGCCGGTTTTTCTGGAGTGTCAAACCTATCGTTTTCGTGGGCACTCAAGTTTTGATGGACAGCTTTATCGTGATAAACAAGAGGTTGCTGAGTGGGAAGAGAAAGGGCCGGTTAAGCGTTTAATACAGTGGTTAAGGGATAATAACCATTTTGAAGATGCCGAGCTTGATGCTATCGAAGAAGAGGTAAGGCTTGAGGTAGAAGAGGCTATAGCCTTTGCTGAGGCGGGTGAGTGGGAGTCAGTTGAAGACCTTTGCAAGGATGTCTATACACCCTATGAGCAGCCTGCCGTAATGCCTTATAAAGAACGGCCGCCCTCTAAAACAAAACCTGAAACCCTGACTTATAGAGAAGCATTAAGGGCAGGTATTGAAGATGCCTTGCAGTCTGACGATAACACCTATTTAATGGGTGAAGATGTAGGTCGCTATGGAGGCTGTTACGCTGTGAGCAAGGGGCTATTTGATACCTGGGGTGAGCAACGCATTATCGATACCCCCCTGTGTGAATCCGGATTTGTGGGCGTGGGTATTGGGTCGGCACTGGGTGGCATGAAGCCCATTGTTGAAGTGATGACCGTAAATTTCAGCCTGTTGGCAATGGATCAAATTGTTAATACAGCAGCGACGCTACGACATATGTCTGGTGGCCAGTTCAATGTACCCGTTGTATTTCGTATGGCTTGTGGCGCAGGTAAGCAGCTTGCTGCACAACATTCTCATAGTTGGGAAAACCTCTACGCACATATGCCCGGTCTTAAAGTACTAAGCCCTGCAACACATACTGATGCAAGGTTTATGTTGGGGCAGGCGCTGGCTGATCCTGACCCTGTTATTTTGTTTGAGCATGTGATGCTACTGAACGATGAAGGTGGGATGTTTGATCAGCCGGAAGCATCAATGGAAAAGGCGCTGGTTAGAAAAGAGGGTGCAGATGTCAGCCTGATTACCTATGGGGGCAACCTGAAAAAAGCCCTGGCTGCTGCAGAAGAATTGGCTGGTGCAGGTATCTCTGCAGAGGTGGTTGATCTGCGTTGCTTGCGGCCACTCGATAAAGCAACTGTGTTAGCCAGTGTCGCCAAAACCCATCGGGCTATTATTATTGATGAAGGGTGGTATACCGGTAGTCTGGCGGGTGAGGTCAGCGCCATTATTATGGAAGAGGCCTTTTGGCATCTTGATGCGCCGGTTAAACGCATTTGCACGGCAGAAGTGCCGATTCCTTATCCCGCGCACCTTGAGCAGGCAGCCTTGCCTCAAGTCGAGCAGATTGTTAGCACAGCTAAAGCACTAATGGATGGCAAGTAAGGGATGATCAATGATGAGTAACTATTCTTACGATATCACCATGCCATCACTCGGTGCCGATATGACTGAGGGTACGCTGATTGAGTGGTTAATAGCTGTTGGTGATTCGGTAAAAAAAGGCGATATCGTTGCTGTTATAGAGACACAAAAAGGCGCTATCGATATGGAGATTTACCAGGAAGGTACAGTCGCTGAGATATTGGTACAACCGGTTACCCAAGTGCCTGTGGGTACAGTGTTAGCCCGATTGGCTACCGAAGTTGAAGTGGCAGTTGAAGAAATAGTCATTGATGAACAGGCGACAATGGTCAAGACAGAACCTCCTGCTGAATATGTCACTCAAGTGAAAAATGTACCCTCTATCCCGGTTAGTTTGGATATTCTGGCTTCACCTGCTGTTAGAAAAAAGGCCAGGGAGCTAAATCTTGACCTGTCCAAAATAAATGGCAGTGGACCTTCAGGTGCAATTCTTTTAAGAGATCTTGGTGCTGAGCCTGATAAGAGTGAAGTAACAATCACGCCTGCTGAGGCAATGCGGGCAGCTATCGCTAACGCGATGGAAAGATCCAAGAAAGAGATTCCACACTACTATATAACACTTGATCTGGATATCAGTAATGTACAGCAATGGTTGCTAACAGAAAATGCGAATAAAGAGCCTGATCAACGTGTGTTGTTGCTGGCTGTATTATTAAAGGCCGTTGCCAGAACCCTGGTTAAATATCCGCAGCTTAATGGCTTTTATACAAAGGGTGTTTACCAATCGAGCAATCATATTCATATTGGTAATGTGATTAGTTTGAGAGACGGCGGGTTGATGGTGCCGGCAATTCACGATGTTGATAAGCTCTCCCTGAATGAAACCATGGATACCTTGAGAGATATCAGTAATCGTAGTCGTGGTGGTCACTTACGCAGCTCTGAATTAACCGATGCCACAATAACCGTTACCAGTATGGGTGAACGTGGATCTGATAGTGTATTGGGTGTTATCTATCCTCCGCAGGTAGCGATTATAGGTTTTGGCAAACCTCGTAAAGCACCTTTTGTTAACAATGATGAAGTCGTTGTTAGTGATATGATTACTGCCAGTTTGAGTGCAGATCATCGAGTAAGTGATGGCATTGTGGGTGCCAAGTTTCTAAATGCATTAGCTAAAAACCTGAAGAAGCCGGAAGACCTATGAATCAAGAAGAGTTAAAACAACTGGTTATTGCAGCAATACAGGAAGTTGCTCCAGAAATAGAAGAGAGTGATATTGACCCTGAAGAGGATATCAGGGAAGAGTGCGATATTGACTCCATGGATTTTTTAAACTTTTTAGCTGCGTTGAAAACCAGCAGTGGGGTAAATATCCCCGAGGCAGATTACCCTCAGGTAAATACCCTGAATAAAATGCTTGGTTATATGAGTGATAAGCTTAATTAAACGCTACGGTTATTATTTTTACTGACAAAAGGAATCTCGTTATGTCAGATCAAACAGAACATCCCATCAAAGATATCTACTGGTATGACAATATTGGTATCGCTGACATTGGCAATGTAGGAGGAAAAAATGCCAGTTTGGGAGAGATGATCAGTAAGATGTCTGAACAGGGTATACGTATACCAGTGGGTTTTGCTACCTGTGCTCAATTATACCGTGACTTTCTTGCAGAAAATGAACTGAATGAGCTGATAAACGGCCATCTGGAAGCCAAGGCCGCTGGTAAGGAAACACTGGCAGAAACCGGTGTGGCAATAAGAAGGCTGATATCTCAGGGCGAATTTACCTCTTCACAGAAGCGCGCAGTTGAAACTGCTTATCAGCAGCTGTGTGAAAGAGTGGGTGAAGATAACTTGAGTGTGGCAGTCAGAAGCTCTGCGACTGCAGAAGACCTGCCTGAAGCCAGTTTTGCTGGTCAGCAAGAGAGCTACCTTAATGTCACCGGAATTGATGACCTGTTAGAAGCTTGCCGCCAATGCTTTGCTTCTTTATATACCGACAGGGCAATTATCTATCGTGAAGAGCAGGGTTTTACTCATCAACAGGTTGCGCTCTCTGTAGGCGTTCAGCAGATGATTGAGTCTGAAGCGGCTGGGGTGATGTTCAGCCTTGATACAGAAAACGGTTTTCCTGATGTTGTGATGATTAATGGTGCCTGGGGGCTGGGTGAGACTATCGTAAAGGGAAGTGTCACTCCAGATCGTTTTATGGTTTATAAACCACTATTGGGCGTTTCTGATTTTCGGCCGATTGTTGAAAAACAGCTTGGTAGTAAGCTTGAAAAGATGGTTTATACCTCATCGGGTAGCGCCCCTACGTTGACTGTTGAAACAACCGAAACAGAGCGTAAAAATCTGGTATTGAGTGAAGATGAAATATTGTTGCTCGCTGAGTGGGCTGTAAAAATTGAGAGCCATTATGGTTGTCCGATGGATATGGAGTGGGCAAAAGACAGTATCAGTAACCAGCTTTATATTGTTCAGGCAAGGCCTGAAACGGTTGAATCGTTAAAAGATACTGCAGTATTGGTTAACTATCAATTAAAAGGAAAGTCAGCTGTGTTGCTTGAAGGAGCGAGTGTCGGTAGTGCTATTTCTATTGGCCCGGTATTTAAAATTCTCAGCCCTGATGATATTGAACAGTTTCCTGAGGGAGCTATATTGGTTACCGAAAGAACTGATCCTGACTGGGTGCCACTCATGCGCAAGGCATCAGGTATCATAACTGATACCGGTGGGCCAACCAGTCATGCTGCTATTGTTAGTCGGGAATTAAAAGTGCCGGCGATTGTGGGTACTGAGACAGGTACTCAAACACTGAACAATGGTCAGGAAATAACGCTTAGTTGTGCTGAAGGAGATGTGGGAAAAGTCTATGAAGGAACTCTGGAATTTGAGACCAGTGAAGTCAATCTTGATGAAATTCCCCAGACAAAAACTGATATTATGATCAATGCTGCCATGCCTGATGGAATTTTCCGGTGGTGGCAATTACCGGTGGCTGGTATCGGTTTAACCCGAATAGAGTTTATTATTTCCAGTCAGATATGTGTGCATCCCATGGCATTGGTGCATCCTGAAAAGGTGACTGATACTGTAGTCATGGAGAAAATAAAAGCACAGGCAGGTAGTTACCAGAATCTTCCTGATTACTTTGTAGAAAACCTCGCTTTAGGTGTAGGCAAGATAGCTGCCTCACAATATCCCAGGCCGGTAATTGTCAGAATGTCTGATTTTAAATCTAATGAATACCGAGGCTTATTAGGT
>CBDUPD010000188.1:0-5542 GCA_965368985.1 uncultured Spongiibacteraceae bacterium
TTCATCATGCCTGCCTTCACGTTTCAGTTGATTGGCAAAACGTTTAATGGGAATGTTGGTGATCGTAAAAAGCTGGTTAAATGTGATGCCGAAATTTTCAAACAAGTGATTTTTATAATCTTGCGCCAGACCCGTTTGCTCGGGCGGAAGGTGAATGCCTGTCGGGTTATAGACCAGATTGAGTTCGAGATCGTTGTTTTCCGTTCCATAACCGAGGGCATTGAGTATCTGCAGCGCTTTAATGCTTTTATCGAATACGCCCTTGCCACGTTGGCTATCTACATTGTCTTCAAGATAGCAGGGTAGTGATGAGGCAATCTCGATTTTTTGCTCTGCAAAAAATGCTGGTGTATCTTCCTGTCCTTCTTCAAACAGTACCGTTAAGTTGCAGCGTACAATGATATGCTTGCCCATTTTATGCAGGCTTGATACAAAATATTTAAAGTTAGGGTTTAGTTCAGGTGCGCCACCGGTAATATCAATGGTTTTTACTGAAGGTGTTTTTTCAATTAATGATAATAACTGGTCAACTGTGTTGCGCGTCATGTTTTCAGTGCGGTCTGGCCCTGATTCAACATGACAGTGATGACAAGCCTGGTTGCAGCGCTTGCCAATATTCACTTGAACAGTATTTACTGACTGTCGTGTCAGCTTAATCTTGTTTTCAGTAAGCTTGTCAGCAAAATGTGTTTCTATTTCACTGTTAAGCTCGGTTGTTGGTATAACATGTTGATCCATGCGTTAACGTCTCCAGGCATGAAATTTTTCAAGTAGTTGCAGGGCGAGTACCGGTAGGTGGTTTTTACGCCAGTTGCCCGCTACATACTTATTGCCCTCAGATAATGTTGGGTAGGCGTGAATAGTACCAAGAATTTTATTTAATCCAAGTTTATATCGCATGGCCAGTACAAATTCAGGCAACATATCGCCGGCATGCTCGCCCACAATAGTCACACCTAAAATAGTGTCTTTGTTTGGGGGAGTGATAACCTTAATAAAACCGGTTGCTGCATCATCGGTGATGGCGCGATCAAGTTCATCAAGATCATAGCGTGTAACTTCATAAGGAATGCCTTTTTTTATCGCTTCCTGTTCGCTTATGCCTACACGAGCTACTTCAGGGTCGCTGAAAGTTACCCACGGGATAACCCGGTAATCGACAGCAAATTTTTTGAAGGGTGCAAACAGGGCATTTACACTGGCATACCATGCCTGATGTGCTGCAGCGTGGGTAAACTGGTAAGGGCCAGTAACATCACCGCAGACATAAATATTGGGAACATTGGTTTGTAAAAACGGGTTAGCCTGAATCTGCTCAGCTTTATTCAGTTGAATATTTAGTTCTTCAAGACCAAAGCCTGTCACATTGGCTTGTCTGCCTGATGCAATAAGTACTTCGTCGAACGGTACCCTGACTTCTGATTCTTTGTATTTTAAAATAGCGACGTTATTGCCATCTTCTACAACAAAAGATTGTAAGGTATGCTCGGTAAGTACCTCCAGACCCTCGTCTTTGAATTTTTTAATTAAAAATTCGCTGACTTCAGGATCTTCTTTTTTTAACAGGGCCTTGTTTCTACCTGCGATGGTTACTTTTGACCCAAGCCGTGAAAATGCCTGGGCCAACTCAACGCCGATCGTGCCACCACCTATAACCAACAACCTTTTGGGAAGTGTTTTGAGCTGCCAGAGATTGTCGCTGGTTAATACATGAAGCTTCTCTATGCCTTCAATCTCAGGTACCAATGGTCTGGCACCAGTTGCAATAATGATTGAGCGGGCGGTGAGAATGTTACCGTTTAATTCAACGCTGTTGGGTGAAACAATTTTTGCTTCGCCATCAAAACAATCAACTCCAAGGCCGGTATAACGTTCAACAGAGTCGTGCGGCTCAATGGTTTCGATGGATTGGTGAACATGCCCCATCACTTTGCTGAAATCTATTTCCAGGTCGGTAGCGTTAATACCGAGGTGTTGGCTGTTTCTGGTCTTGTGAGCTATTTTGGCAGCCTTGATCAGTGCCTTGCTGGGTACACAGCCGGTATTCAGGCAGTCGCCGCCCATTTTGTGTTTTTCTATGAGTGCAACCTTCGCTTTGGTGGCGGCAGCAATATAGGCGGAGACTAGCCCGGCAGAGCCGGCGCCAATAACAATAATGTTGAAGTCGTATTTAGCCATTTTTTTGGTGTATTCCGGCCTTTGCGTGAGTGACAGTTAGAATGGTGCTTATTATGCTTCCTGCTCCTGTTTTCTAAAATAGGATAATGCCTTTTTGGCAATTAATGGAAACAGGCCTAATAATGCAAACGCCAATAGTAAGGAGGGCGATGTGATATCTGCCAGGCTGTTTATCTTACCTAGCTCAGTACCGGCATAGACATAAACAGCGGTACCCGGCAGCATGCCCAGTTGGCTGATTAGATAAAAGTTACGTGTGTTGATAGGCATCAGTCCCATTACCAGGTTTACCAGAAAAAACGGGAAGGCGGGAACCAGCCGCAAGGCAAAAAGATAAAAATTACCCTCTTTTTCAAAGCCGTTATTGATGCTTTGCAGTTTGTCGGCATAACGGGTTTGAATCGATTCCTTAAGTATAAATCGAGACATCAGAAAGGCTATTGTGGCGCCGATAGTACTTGCAAAAGAGACAAGAACAAGACCATAGATAAATCCGAAAATAGCGCCACCAAGTAGTGTAAGTAGTGCTGCAATGGGTAGTGAAAATGCAGCCGAGATAACATAGAG
Source organism: uncultured Spongiibacteraceae bacterium (assembly GCA_965368985.1). Taxonomy (GTDB): domain Bacteria; phylum Pseudomonadota; class Gammaproteobacteria; order Pseudomonadales; family DT-91; genus CAZTZY01. Next base: position 2,746 of record CBDUPD010000188.1, read on the forward strand.
AATAAAAAACAGCGTTGTAAATAAAATCCGGTTCTCGTTAAAGCTTTCAATAAACGCAGATTGTTGTTCTTTGATGTAGGGTAAATTCAGGTATTCGGCACCTCCGAGAAGATAAAAAGTCAGTAGGGCGGAGGCAAAGAGCAGAATGATTGTTACTTTTAGCACGGTTTTGTGCTTCATTATTATTCCCGTTGATGTAATGTCTATGGGTGTAAGACCCTCGATATTCTTTAAGTTCCACTTATATTGCTCTTATTTGACTATGTGGAACTCATCATAATATCTGTGTTCAAATCCATAATAGCTGCAACCTCGGCATAAAGGTAATTTAAGTGAAGCGTATTTGTTTTTTTATGGCCATTCTTTTCAGTAGTCATCTGGTTGTGGCTGATAACCTTGATCAGCTTTTCTTGCCTTATGATGACCTATTAAAGATGCATGTAAAACATGGTGAAAAGCAGGGAGTTAAAGCCGTTCTGGTTGATTACGTTGCCTGGTCAAAAGATGTTAATCATGAGAAAGCAGTGAGTGGTATGAAACAGTTTAATCCTGTGGGTTTGAAAGATAAGGATAAAATGGTGTTCTGGATAAATGCCTATAATTTGCTAACGATAGATCTGATTGTTCGTCATGGTGAAAAGGAAAGTATCAAGAACCTGGGTAACTTTATCATGAGCCCATGGCGTAAGTTTGAGTGGGTGATTTCCGGTCAGAAATATTCCTTACATGAAATAGAACACGAGATTTTGCGACCAATGGGTGATCCTCGCATTCATATGGCGATTAATTGTGCATCGTTATCTTGCCCGGATTTAAGAGAAGAAGCTTACTCAGTAGAAACGTTGAATGATCAATTAGATAGTCAGGTGAGAGAATTTTTAAATAATACCAGTAAGGGGTTGGCAGTGAATGTCGGCACTATGAAGATATCGAAAATTTTCTCATGGTTTGAAGATGATTTTGAAAACAGTGGTGGTGTTAGAGCGTTTATCAATAAGTATCGAAATAAAACAGTTGAGGATATTGAATACCTGGATTACAACTGGAAGCTTAACAGTTATTGAGGTAGTGGGAATAAATCAGGGAGTACCAGAATACGCATGCAAAAGGCTTGTAGTCTCTTGCATGCGTAATTAAGGCTTGTTAGTGATTATGACTGTCGTCTTGCCAGACGAGGAAGCACACCCAGAGAGTTTAAATGTGCATAAGACCAGGCCAGCCAGCCACGTTTATGCCACTCGATAACTTTTTCATCAGATAATGTAGTCAGCTTTTGCTCATCAAGAACGTAAAGCCCTTTGATGGCTTGTGGCTCTTTATCGCCTTGCTTAACACTAAAGTCAAAAGCTTTAAACATATCATCGTCTTTACATGCCTTACAAAAAGATGAGGTACGTGTTTCTTGCATATCAAAGTGAGTGAGTGTTTCCTTGATGGCTTTTAATGCTTCACCTTCTTCGCCATTTTCTTCAAAAAGAAGATTGCCTTTATCATTGGCAAAGTGCGCTGCTTTTTCATCGATACATATAATACCTTTCTGGGCGAGAGCAAAGGGATATTGGCGTAAAAATGCAGGAGTATAGGTGTCATTCCATTTGCCATTCTCATCAATAAATGAGTTGCGGTTTTTAATAAAAGAAAGCAGGGCTATTGGTGCATAGGTATCGTTGGCGCTTTTAGTAAAAACAATCGGGTAATCACGGCATGCTTCAAAAAATTCATTACCGTTTAGAGGTACCGAATCTACACCTTTGGCAAAATTGTAGTTATCTTGAGGTGTGAGGCGTAGGTTTTTATGTTTCTCTTTCTGTAGAGTTACAGGTTCCTGATAGATAGATAGTATTGTCATCTTGGTATATATCGCTATTTTGGTGTTGGAATTTATTTTCTGAGGTGGAAATTACCATAATCATGAATTTTTCTCTAGCAAGAAAGTTCTAAACTGAGTGGAAAGCTGAATGAACGGTTATGGGCCAAATAATAGCCGTCAGTGTTTTATTGAGTGCTATAAATAAGTATTAAGTACACAAACCGGCTATATATCTGGCTATGGCCAGTGAAGAGCTTAGTCCTGGCGATTCAATACCAAAGAGATTTATCCATCCTGAAAACCCCAGCTCAGCCTCTCCCTGAATAATAAAGTCAGTGGCAGGTTTGTGTGATATGAAAATTTTTGGTCTTATGCCGCTGTAGTCAGCCGTTAGTTTGTTTTCTTCTATTTTGGGCCAATACTGACGTATTGCTTCATAAAATTGCTGTGAACGAATATTGTCTACATGATAGTCAATGTTTCTTGTCCATTCGACGTCAGGCCCGAACCTTACCTGTCCATTCAGATCAAGCGTGGCATGTATACCCAGGCCTTCCTGTTCAGGAATGGGGTATATCAAGTGAGAGAATGGAGACTTCCCCTGAAGTGTAAAGTAATTTCCTTTGGCAAAAGAGGTTTCAGGAATTGCTTGAAGCGGCATGTTGGAAATTGATTGCGCAACTTTTGTGGCAAACAAACCTGCTGAATTAATAACAATACTGGATTGGATAGAAAAAATTTCACCTGAGTCATCTTCGGCCGTCAGGGTGTGTTTTGATTGCCCTATTTCACCGCCTGTGACCTTTGTACATAAGGCAATAGAGCCACCATTGTGTTCGATGTCGCCTTGAAGTGAGAGTAGATATGCGTGTGAATCTATGATGCCCGTAGAGGGCGAGAAAAGCGCAGCTGTTGAGTAGATTTCAGGTTCGATACTTTTTAATTCTTTTGATGAAATAAACTGTAGATCATTAACACCGTTACTAT